>NZ_JBHSLC010000096.1:124075-200263 GCF_042657465.1 Azospirillum himalayense
CTCCGCCCAGGTCGGCGAGTCGTTCAGCACGTAGCGGCCGAAGACCTGATAGAACACCACACCGACGATGGCCATCAGGCCGACCATCGCCACGCACATCCCCGACCGCGCCAGACGCGCGTTCACCCGCGTGAGCAGACCCGCGCTCTGCGGGGGGCTGTGATCCATTGCTTGCAGCTCGACATCCATGCCGCCGGCTCCCCTCGAATGACGCGGCGCCGCCCTTCGGTCTGCCGAAGGGAAGCGCCGCGTTCGACTGTGCTTACTTCGTGTCCTGGATGCGCTTCACGAGGCCGTCCAGCTTCGGCGTGCTCGCGAACTGCTTGTAGACGGGAGCCATCGCGTCAATGAACTCCTGCTTGTTCGTGACCTCGACGATCTGGGCGCCGGCCTTCACGACGACGTCCTTGGACTTCATCTCACGCTCGTCCCACAGCTTGCGCATGTAGGGGACGGAGTCCTTGGCGGCCTTGCGGATGGCGGCCTGGTCGTCCTTGGACAGGCGGTCCCACGAGACCTTGGAGAAGACCAGCACTTCCGGCGCCATGGCATGCTCGGTCAGGGTGAAGTACTTGGCGGCCTCGAAGTGGCGCGAGGACTCGTAGGACGGGTAGTTGTTCTCCGCCGCGTCGACGATGCCGGTCTTCAGCGCGGTGTAGACCTCGCCGAAGGGCATCGGCGTGGCGTTGGCGCCCAGCGCCTGGATCATGGCGACGAACAGGTCGGACTGCTGGACGCGGATCTTGGCGCCCTTCATGTCGGCCAGCGTCTTGTAGGGCTTGGCGGCCGAATACATGCTGCGCGAGCCGCTGTCGTAGAAGGCCAGGCCGATCATGCCCTGGCTCTCCATGGCGGCGAGGATCTCGTCGCCGATCGGGCCGTCCAGCACGGCGCGCATGTGCTCGGTGGAGCGGAAGATGAAGGGCAGGGCCGTGACCATCGTCTCCGGCACCACGTTGTTCAGCGGTGCCACGTTGATGCGCATCATGTCGAGCCCGCCGATCTTCAGCTGCTCGATGGTGTCCTTCTCGGTGCCGAGCGCGCCGTTCGGGTAGACCTTCACGCCGAGCTTGCCGCCGGTCCGCTCCTTCAGGAGCTTGTCGACGTACTTGACCGCCTCGACGGTCGGGTAGTCGGCCGGGTGGATGTCCGCGGAGCGGAAATCGCGGGCCACGACCGGGGTGGCGAGCAGGGTGCAGGCCGCGCAGGCGGCGAGAAGGGCGGCGCGGATACCGCGGGTCGAAAGATGCATAGCGTGTCCTCCTGGCGATTGTTCGGCAGCTTCAGGCTGGTTCTTTGGTTTGGACGGTTGGGTCCGGGAGCCGCCCGGTGCGTGTTCCTGCGCGCCGGTCAGCGGGTGAAGGTCGGCGGGTGATCTCGTCAGGCGAGGAAGTCCTCGCGCGGGGGCGTGAAGATGTCGAGCAGGACGCCCGGCTCCAGCGCGACGACGCCGTGCAGGGCGTTGGAGGGCACCATGTAGCCGTCGCCGGTGCCCAGCCGCCGGGTGACGCCCTCGATGGTGACGTCGAAGGAGCCCTTCTCGACCACGGCGCACTGAACGTGCGGGTGGCGGTGCTGCGGCCCGATGGCACCGGTCTCGAATTCCACGCGCACCATCATCATGGCGTCGTTGTGGCCAAGGATCTTGCGGCGCACCCCGGCGCCCAGATCCTGCCACGCCACCGCCTCGTCGATCACGAAAACGTCCGTGCTCATCCTCGTCTTCCCCTTACCAGTGCAAGCCAACTCGTCAGCGGGCGAGCCAGCCGCCGTCCACCGGCAGGATCGTGCCGTGGACGTAATCGGACGCATCGGACGCCAGGAACACCGCGGGACCGCCCATGTCGGCGGGCTCGCTCCAGCGTCCGGCGGGGATGCGGGCCAGAATTTCGGCGTTGCGGCGCTCGTCGGCGCGCAGCGCGGTGGTGACGCTGGTCGCGACGTAACCCGGCGCGATGGCGTTCACGTTGATGCCCTTGCCCGCCCATTCGTTGGCGAGCAGCCGGGTGATCCCGGCGATGCCGCTCTTCGACGCCGCGTAGGAAGGCACGCGGATGCCGCCCTGGAAGGACAGCATGGAGGCGATGTTGATGATCTTGCCCTTCCGCCCGTTGCCCAGCGCGTAGCGCCCGAAGGCCTGGCAGAGGAAGAAGACCGACTTCAGGTTCACGTCCATGACGGCGTCCCAGTCGGCCTCGGTGAAGTCCAGCGGGTCGGCGCGGCGGATCAGCCCGGCGTTGTTCACGAGGATGTCCAGCCCGCCGAGCGTGCCGACCGTTTCCTCCATCACCGCGGGGATCGGGGCGATGCTGGACAGGTCGGCGGGGATCGCGGCGAAGCGGCGGCCCAGCCCCTCGACCAGAGCGCGCGTCTCGTCCGGCGGGGTGCGCCCGGCGACGGCGATGTCGGCGCCGGCCCGCGCCAGGGCGACCGCGATGGCCTGCCCGATGCCGCCGTTGCCGCCGGTGACCAGGGCGGTCTTTCCGGAGAGGTCGAAGGGGGTGGTCATGACGGGGTGCTTTCTGTCTTCGTCTTCGACGGGGCGTCCGGCTGCGTGCCGGAGAAGAAGAAGGGGTTGGCCCCCTGGGTGTCCGGAACGGACTCCAGCAGGGCGCCGAGATGGATCGTCATCAGCCGTTCCGCCTCGGCCGGGTCGCGCGCCGCGATGGCGTCGACGATGCCGCCGTGCTCGGCCAGCACATGCGGGATGCGGCCGGGCTCCGGCAGGGTCAGGCGGCGGTAGCGGTCCACCTGCACCTTCACCTGCTGGGCCATGTTCCACAGGCCGGGGAAGCCGGCGATCTCGGAGATCAGGCGGTGGAATTCCTCGTCGGCCTCGTGGAAGCCGTCGAGATCGCCCGCCGCCATCGTCTCCTGCTGGAGCAGGATGTTGGCCCGCAGCGCTGCGATCTGGCTGCGCGCGGCACGGACGGCGGCGTAGCGGACCGCGGTGCATTCCAGCGAGGTGCGGATCACCACCGCTTCGGGAAGGGCGTTGACCGGGATGCGGGCGACGAAGGTTCCGGACTGCGGAAAGATCTCGACCAGCCCGTCGTCGGCCAGCCGCAGCAGAGCCTCACGCACCGGGGTGCGGCTGACGCCGAAGGACTCCGCGACGTGCTTCTCCACGATGGGCTCCCCCGGCTTGCGCCGCATGGCCACGATGTCCCCGCGCAGCGACCGGTAGATCTCCGCGGTGGCCGTGGCGCGTGCGGACAGGCGCGGTTCCTTCGCGGTTCCCAAAACGGTTTTGGGCGCCTTGCCGGGCACGGTCCCCGGAGCGGTTCCGGGCGGTTGGGCGTCCAGGGCGGGCCTGGAGGTCGAAGCCATTGCAGTCCTCCCCATGCGCCGGCCCGTGCCCCCTCCGGGGCCGTTCCGTGCTGTTCCTTGAGGAAGAGCATATTAATATATCAGCGTGCCGTGCAAGCCGATTTTGAGGAGGGGGCGAACATTTTTTCGGGCGGAGGGGAGGGGGCGATCCCACGGCGCCCGTTCGGTGGCGGGCGAGCCGCGCAGCTCAACGCCTGCCCCACCCTGATCACCCAGGCCGAGGATGATGCCCTGACGGCCGGTGCGGGCGCCGTCTTCGACGCGCTCACCGGCCCGAGGACGCTGATGCGCTTCACCGCCGCCGAGGGCGCCGACGGGCCGTGCGAGATGGGCAGCCACTCCCTGCTGAACCTCCGCATCCTCGCTTGGCTGGATCGCCGGTTCGAGGGTGGGGGCTGACGCGCTGCCGGTTCTCCTGTTCAGTGGTTGTCGCGCGGGATGCCCATGGTCTGGGCGACGCGCTGGTACTTGACGGCGGGTTTCAGCACCATGCCCTCGTCGAGCTGGTCGACGATGCCGCGCTGGATCTCCTGCCAGGGGGTCTGTGACGGCGGGATGGGGTAGCCGCCCGCGGCCTCCAGAGCGGCGCGTCGGTCGGCCAGCTCGCCCTCCGGGATCAGGATGTCAGCGCTGCCGCGGCGCAGGTCGATGCGCACCCGGTCGCCGCTGCGCAGCAGGGCCAGCCCGCCGCCCGCCGCCGCCTCCGGGGACGCGTTGAGGATGGAGGGCGACCCCGAGGTGCCGGACTGCCGGCCGTCGCCGATGCAGGGAAGGGAATGGACGCCCTGTTTGATCAGCGTGGCGGGGGGCCGCATGTTGACCACCTCCGCCGCCCCCGGATAGCCGATGGGGCCGGTGCCGCGGATGACCAGGATGGTGTAGGCGTCGATGCCCAGGCCGGGGTCGTCGATGCGGTGGTGATAGTCCTCCGGCCCGTCGAAGACGACGACCTTGCCCTCGAACGCCTCTGGGTCCTGGGGGTTGGACAGGTAGCGCTCGCGGAACTCGTCGGAGATGACGCTGGTCTTCATGATGGCGGCGCCGAACAGGTTGCCGCGCAGCACCACGAAGCCGGCGTTGGGCATCAGCGGCTCGTCGATGGGGTGGATCACCCGCGTGTCGAGGATCGGCTGCCGGCGGCAGTTCTCGCCGATGGTCCGGCCGTTGACCGTGGGTGCCTCCTCGCGGATCAGCCCCTTGGCCATGAGCTGGGCGACGACCGCGGGCACGCCGCCGGCGCGGTGGAAGTCCTCGCCCAGATACTCGCCGGCCGGCTGGAGGTTGACCAGCAGCGGCACGTCGTGCCCGTGGGTCTGCCAGTCCTCCACCGTCAGCGGCACGCCGATGTGCTTGGCGATGGCGTTGATGTGGATCGGCGCGTTGGTCGAGCCGCCGATGGCGGAGTTGACGACGATGGCGTTGAGGAAGGCGTCGCGGGTCAGGATGTCCGACGGCTTGATGTCATCGCGGACCATCTCGACGATCAGCTTGCCGGTCTCGTAGGCGGCCTGCTGGCGCTCGCGGTAGGGGGCGGGAATGGCGGCGGAGCCGGGAAGCTGCATGCCCAGCACCTCGGCCAGCGAGTTCATCGTGGAGGCGGTGCCCATGGTGTTGCAGTAGCCGGTCGAGGGGGCGGACGACGCCACCAGCTCGATGAAACCCTGATAGTCGATCTCGCCGGCCGCCATCATCTGGCGGGCCTTCCACACGATGGTGCCCGAGCCGGTGCGCTCGCCGCGGAACCAGCCGTTCAGCATGGGGCCGACCGACAGGGCGATGGCCGGGATGTTCACGGTGGCCGCCGCCATCAGGCAGGCGGGGGTGGTCTTGTCGCAGCCGATGGTCAGCACCACCCCGTCGAGCGGGTAGCCGTGCAGCACCTCGACGAGGCCGAGATAGGCGAGGTTGCGGTCGATCGAGGCGGTCGGCCGCTTGCCGGTCTCCTGGATCGGATGGACGGGGAACTCGATGGCGATGCCGCCGGCGGTGCGGATGCCCTCGCGCAGCCGTTCGGCCAGCACCAGATGGTGCCGGTTGCAGGGGCTGAGGTCGGAGCCGGTCTGGGCGATGCCGATGATCGGCGCGCCCGATTGCAGCTCCTCCCGGGTCAGCCCGAAATTCAGGTAACGCTCCAGATAAAGCGCGGTCATGTCGGGGTTGTCGGGGTTGTCGAACCACGCGCGCGACCGAAGCCGCCGGCCGGAGCCGATGTCCGGGTGCTGGGGGGAGGGTTTCGTATCGGGCATGTCGGCACCAATTCGGGTTGGGGGCGCGGACCGGGGACGGCCGGCGCCGGGGTCGTTCGGAGCCTCGTTCGGGGCGTCGTTGAGGGTCGGCCGGGCGGTGTGTCCGGCGCTTTACCAGTGAAAGGCGTCGGTGGTGCGCCAGCGCCCGACCAGACAGGCGTCGGCGACCAGTTGCAGCGGACGGGCGTCGACGTCGCCGGCCGCGTCCGCGATCAGATGGTGGAAGCGGCGGTAGATGCCCTGGTACTCGGCGTCCGGCTCGACCAGCACGGGCACGCCGTCCACGCTCAGCCGCGACCCGCCGTGGGTCAGGTCGAGCCGTCCGCTCTCCGTCTCGATGGCGATGGCCCAGGTCTGCTCACCCTCCTGAAGGAAGTCGAAGGCGGCCGTCACCGTCCCGACGGCGGAGCCCGCAACGCCTTCCATCCTCAGCTTCGCGGCGATGGGCGTGTCGCGGTTGGCGGGGACCCGCAGTTCGGCGTCGCGGACGACGACGGGGCCGGGCAGGATTTCGGTCAGGATCGACAGGGCGTTGATGCCCGGATCGAAGACGCCGAAGCCCCCCGCCGCGAAAATCCAGTCCTGGCCGGGATGCCAGCGCCGCACGTCCTCCTTCCAGGTGATGGCGGCGTGGCGGACGGTGGCGCCGGCCAGCCGCCGCCGCGTCTCCTCCACCGCCGCGTTGAAGCGGGAGTGCCAGGCGGCGAACAGCGTGCGCCCAGCGGTGTCGGCTGCGTCGAGCAGCAGGCCCAGCTCCGTGAGGGTGGCGGCCGGCGGCTTCTCGATCAGGACATGCTTGCCGGCGCGCAGCGCCTCCACCGTCAAGGCGTGGCGGACGGCGGGCGGCGTGCAGATCGCCACGGCGTCGAGGCCGGGCAGGGCGGCCAGCATCTCCGCCTGGCTGCGGAAGACCGGCACGTCGCCGTGCCCAGTCTCCTCCGGGGTGGCGCCGTGCGGGCTGACCACCGCGGCGAGTCGGAACAGGCCGGTGGCGGCGATGGCCGGGACATGCTGGTCGCGGGCGATCTTGCCGAAGCCGACAATGCCGAGGGTGAGCGGGGCGGGGGTGAGGGGGGTGGAACGGGTCATGATGGCCCTCACGCCTTGTTCTTGTTGTAGACGTCGATGGTGACGGCGGCGAGCAGCACCATGCCCTTGATGACCTGCTGCCAGTCGATGCCGATCCCCAGGATCGACATGCCGTTGTTCATCACGCCCATGATGAAGGCGCCGATCACCGCACCGGTCACCCGGCCCACGCCGCCCGACGCCGAGGCGCCGCCGATGAAGCAGGCGGCGATCACATCCAGCTCGAACGAGACGCCGGCCTTCGGCGTGGCGGTGTTCAGCCTTGCGGCGAAGATCAGCCCGGCCAGCGCCGCCAGCACCCCCATGTTGACGAAGGTGTAGAAGCTGAGCCGTCGGGTGTCGATGCCGGACAGTTTGGCCGCCTTCTCGTTGCCGCCCAGCGCGTAGACGCGCCGCCCCACCGTGGTGTTGCGGGTGACGAAGCTGTAGAGCGCGATCAGCACGCTCATGATGATCAGCACGTTGGGCAGGCCGCGGTAGGAGGCCATCAACTGCCCGACATAGATCAGCACGGCGGCCAGTGCGACGTTCTTCGCCACGAACAGCGGCAGCGGCTCCTGCTCGATGGCGACGCTCTGCCGGCGCAGGCGCACCCTGGTGTTCATCGCCACCATCGCGGCGGCCACGGCCGCGCAGAGCAGCAGGCTGGTCAGGTGGAACTTGCCCAGGTTGAAGGCGTCCAACGCCAGGAAGTCCGGGATGAAGCCGGAGCTGAGGCGCTGGAACTCCACCGGGAAGGGACCGACCGACTGGCCGGCCAGCAAAATCAGGCACAGGCCGCGGAAGACCAGCATGCCGGCCAGCGTCACGATGAAGGAGGGGATGCGCAGATAGGCGACCCAGAAGCCCTGCACCGCCCCGATCGCCGCCCCGGCCAGCAGGCACAGCAGCGTCGTTGTGACGAAATCCAGGTGGAGCCGCACCATCAGCGTCGCCGCCAGCGCGCCGATGAGGGCGACGACCGAGCCCACCGACAGGTCGATGTGCCCGGCGACGATCACCAGCAGCATGCCCAGCGCCATGATGACGATGTAGCTGTTCTGCAGCACGAGGTTGGTCAGGTTCAGCGGCTGCAGCAGCGTGCCGTCGGTCATGTACTGGAAGAAGAGGACGATCGCGACCAGCGACAGCAGCATGCCGTACTCGCGCATGTGCGCCTTCACGAACCGTCCCATGGACACCCGCGGACCGCGCGCCGGAAGGTTGAGTTCGGCACTCATGGTAGAGCCTCCCCGGACATCAGCGTCTCGCCGGAGCGCATGATCGCTCCCATGATTTTCTCCTGGCTGGCCTCGGCCGCCGGCATCTCGGCGACCATTTCGCCGGCGTTCATCACGAAGATGCGGTCGGCGACGCCCAGCAGCTCCGGCATTTCGGAGGAGATCAGGACGACGCCCCGGCCCTCGGCGACCAGCTGGTTGATGATGGTGTAGATCTCGTACTTGGCGCCGACGTCGATGCCGCGGGTCGGCTCGTCGAGGATCAGCACCTGCGGGTCGGCGAACAGCCACTTGCTGAGCACGACCTTCTGCTGGTTGCCGCCCGACAGGTTGACCGTCTCCTGGAACACGTCGGCGCAGCGGATGCGCAGCCGGCGCCGGAATTCCTCGGCCACCTGGACCTCGTGCTCATGGTCGATGACCCAGCGTTTCGCCACCCCCCTGAGGTTCGCCAGCGTGACGTTGTGGCGGATGTCGTTGTCGAGCACGAGGCCGAGATGCTTGCGATCCTCCGTCGCGTAGGCGAGGCCGTTCGCCATGGCCCGGCTGATGGTGGAGACGTCGATCTCCCGCCCGTCGAGGAAGGCCTGCCCGCGGATGTTGCGGCCGTAGGAGCGGCCGAACAGGCTCATCGCGAACTCGGTGCGGCCGGCGCCCATCAGCCCGGCGATGCCCACCACCTCGCCGCGGCGGACGGTCAGGTTCACGTCGCGGACGACGCGCCGGCCGGGATGGGCCGGGTGGTCGGCGCTCCAGCCCTTGACCTCGAACAGCACCTCGCCGGGCACGGTGGTCCGCCGGGGGTAGCGGTCCGACAGGGCGCGCCCGACCATGCCGCGGATGATGCGGTCCTGGCTGACCACGGCCTCGCGGCAATCCAGCGTCTCCACCGTCGTGCCGTCGCGCAGGATGGTCACCCGGTCGGCGACCTTGGCGATCTCGTTCAGCTTGTGCGAGATGAGGATGGAGGCGATGCCGCGCGCCTTGAATTGCAGCAGCAACTCCAGCAGGGCGTCGCTGTCGCTCTCGTTCAGGCTGGCGGTCGGCTCGTCCAGGATCAGCAGCTTGACCTTCTTGGACAGCGCCTTGGCGATCTCCACGAGCTGCTGCTTGCCGACGCCGATGTCGGTGATCAGGGTCTCCGGCGGGTCGTGCAGCCCGACCAGACGCAGCAGCTCCCGCGCCCGCAGGGTGGCGGCGTCCCAGTCGATCACCCCACGGCTCGCCTGCTCGTTGCCGAGGAACAGGTTCTCGGTGATCGACAGCAGGGGGACGAGCGCCAGCTCCTGGTGGATGATGATGATGCCCAGCCGCTCGCTGTCGGCGATGCCGCGGAAGGCCTGGGGCTGGCCGTGGAAGCGGATCTCGCCGTCGAAGCTGCCTTGCGGGTAGACCCCGCTCAGCACCTTCATCAGCGTCGACTTGCCGGCGCCGTTCTCGCCGATCAGCGCGTGGATCTCGCCCTCGCGGACCGACAGGTTGACGTCGTCCAGCGCCTTCACGCCGGGAAACGTCTTGGTGATGCCCTTCATCTCCAGGATCGGCATCGCCAGACTGGACCGCTCCAGGATGGAGTCCATGAGAATCCTCCGATCGCGCGATCGCCCGAGCGCACTTCAGTCCGGTTGCGGGGCGCTCGCATTTTCAATCCCCTCTCCCCTCTGGGGAGAGGGTCAGGGTGAGGGGGTTGCGCTTTTGCCGAACGTACCGAAAAGCACATCCCCCTCACCGGCCCTGCGGGCCACCCTCTCCCCAGAGGGGAGAGGGTTATGAATGCCGCATGGCGCCCGCCCCGCGCCGCTTCGTCACTTGAACTGGGCTTCGGTGTAGTAGCCGCTGCCGACCAGCGTGCTCTTCCAGTTCGACGCGTCGACGCTGACCGGCTTCAGCAGATAGGCCGGGACGACCTTCTTGCCGTTGTCGTAGGTCTTGGTGTCGTTGACCGGCGGCGTGCCGCCACCCAGCACCGCGTCGACCATCTCCACAGTGACCCGGGCCAACTCACGGGTGTCCTTGAAGACGGTGGCGCGCTGCTCGCCCGCCAGGATCGACTTGATCGAGGGGACCTCGGCGTCCTGCCCGGTCACCACCGGCATCGGCTGCGACGGCGAGCCGTAGCCGACGCCCTTCAGCGAGGAGATGATGCCGATGCTGATCCCGTCGTAGGGCGACAGCACGGCGTCGACGCGGCGGTTGCCGTAGAAGGCGCTCAGCAGGTTGTCCATGCGGGCCTGGGCGGTGGCGCCGTCCCAGCGCAGGGTGGACACCTTGTCCATGCCCACCTGGCCGCTGCCCACCTTCAGCTTGCCGCTGTCGATGTGGGGCTGCAGCACCGACATGGCGCCGTTGTAGAAGAAGTAGGCGTTGTTGTCGTCGGGGGAGCCGCCGAACAGCTCGATGTTGAAAGGACCCTTGCCATCCTTCAGGCCCAGCGCGTCGACGATGTAGCTGCCCTGGAGCACGCCGACCTGGAAATTGTCGAAGGTCGCGTAGTAGTCGACGTTCTCCGACCCGCGGATCAGCCGGTCGTAGGCGATGACCTTGACCCCGCGGTCCTTGGCCTGCTGGAGCACGTCGGTCAGCGTCGTGCCGTCAATGGCGGCGATCACCAGAACCTTGCTGTTCTTGGCGACCATCGTCTCGATCTGGGCGAGCTGGTTGGGGATGTCGTCCTCGGCGTACTGCAGGTCGGTCTTGTAGCCCTTGGCCTGGAACTGCTTGACCATGTTGTTGCCGTCGTCGATCCAGCGGGCCGAGGACTTGGTGGGCATCGCGATGCCGACGGTGGGCTTGTCCTGCGCCAACGTTGGTGCGGCGGCAACGGTAAGGGCCAGCACGCCGACGGCCATCCCGGCCAGTGTGGTCGTGAATGAAGAAGACATGGGCCGATTTCCTCCCCCTTCTGCGGCACCGGGTTGGCCACACCCGCGGCTCTTGAACGGGTGTCGGGTGGCGCAATGTTTGTAAGGCTAGCAATCGGCCGAAAAACCATAACTGTCAAATACGATTATTGGCGGAATCCATACACATTTCGGTATCGCTTGGGGAACTGAGCTGCGGCGTTTCCAGCGCGCGGCGCATCTTGGCGTCGGACGCCGCCCGCAGGGCGGCCAGGGCGGTGCGGGCGCCCGGCGACAGCGGGCGGTCCTTCAGCCAGAAGATGCCGTAGGGCTCGACGCTGAACCGCTTGTGGAAGGGCACGATGGTGCAGCTGCCGGTGGGGGAGAACACCTGGGCGAGCGCGCGGGCGAAGACGGTGACCGAATCGTTCTCGGCCACCATCGCCAGGGAGATGACCGGGGAGGCGCTTTCGATCACCTTGCGCGGCGGCGGAACCCCCTCGGCGCGGAACAGCGCCTCCACCCGGCTGCGCAGCAGGCTGCCCAGGGGCTGGAGAATCCAGGTGGCGTCCACCAGATCGGCCGCGGTCAGCGGGCGGCCGAGCCGCAGCAGAGGGTGGCCGTCGCGGCAGACGAAGCACAGCTCCTCGCTGCTGATTTCCTGATAGTCGAAGCACGATGCGTCGACGTGGTCGGGCAGGCGGCCGATCGCGAAATCCATCACGCCCTGCCGGACCCGCTCGGCCAGCACGTCGCTGGTCTCCACCGCCACGGCGATCTTCAGGTCGGGATGATCGCGGGTCAGCGTGGTGATCACCGGCACCACCAGTTCGACCGCCGGGGCCATCACCGTGCCGATGGAAACGCTGCCGCTGTGGCCGGCCAGCAGGTCGTTCAGCTCCTCCCCCGCCTCCTGCAGGCCACTGAGGATCGCCCGCGCGTGGCGGATCATCAGGCCGCCGTACCAGTTCGGCTCGACGCCGCGGCCATGGCGCTCGAACAGGGTGACGCCCAGCGACTCCTCCAGGTCGCCCAGCAGCTTCGAGGCGGCGGGCTGCGACATGGTCAGGCTGGCGGCGGCGCGGTGCAGGTTGCGGTGCTCGTCGAGCGCCACGAAGAGTTGGAGATGGCGCAGCTTCAGCCGGGCCTTGAGGAACCAGTTGGCCGGGAAACGGTGCGGGGTCACGGGCGGGGGCCTCCGGTCTGGCGAGGCGCCGACATACGAAATCTCGTATCGCCGGCGCCGATATTCGTATTGGACGATTATCAGAACGCTCCCTATTGTTGGCATGGTCAACAAAATTCGGAATGGGACCGCGAGGGGGAGGCGACACGGCATGCCGCAGGAGGTTCGTTGCGTCTGGCCCGCCCGGGCGCTCCTGGGCGAAGGCCCGCTGTGGTCGCCGGGGCAGGGCGCCGTCTTCTTCGTCGACATCCACGGATCGCGGATCCTGCGCCACGGGCTGGACGACGGGTCCCGAACGGACTGGGCGCTGGAGGACGCCGCCTGCTGGCTGGTGGAGTGCGCCGATGGCGACGGCTTCATCGCCGGGCTGCGCTCGCGCCGGGTGGTCCGCCTGCGACTGGAGCCGGGCCGCGCGGTGATCGCCGGGGAACTGGCGCGGATCGACCCCGACCGGCCGGGCAACCGGCTGAACGACGCCAAGGCCGACGCGCAGGGGCGCCTGTGGATCGGCAGCATGGACGACGGTGAGGAAACACCGTCCGGCGCCTTCCACCGGCTCGACCCCGATGGCTCGATCGCGCGTGTGGACGAGGGCTACACCGTCGCCAACGGCCCAGCCTTGTCGCCGGACGGGCGGACGCTCTACCACACCGACAGTGCGGCGCGGACGATCCACGCCTTCGATCTGGACGGCGCGGGGCGGTTGTCCGGCAAGCGCGCCCACATCCGCTTTACCGAGGCCGACGGCTATCCCGACGGCATGACCTGCGACGCCGAGGGTGGCCTGTGGGTCGCCCATTGGGACGGCGGTCGGGTCAGCCGCTTCCGGCCCGACGGCACGCTGGACCGGACGATCGCGCTGCCGGTGTCGCGCGTCACCTCCTGCGTCTTCGCCGGCCCCGCCCTCGACCGTCTGTTCGTGACCACGGCGGCGCATGGCCGCCCCGACGAACCGCTGTCCGGCGCGCTGTTCGAGTGCGATCCCGGCGTTCGCGGCCTGCCGCCCGGCCGCTTCGGGCATCCGCCCGGCTGACCCGGCCTGCAATCCACCCGACAGAAGGACCCCAACGGCCATGGCCCCCAGCGCCCGCCCCTACCGGGGAGTGTTCCCCGTCGTTCCCACCATCTTCACCGAGACGGGGGACCTCGACCTCGCCGGGCAGACGCGCTGCGTCGATTTCATGATCGACGCCGGCTCCGACGGCCTGTGCATCCTCGCCAACTTCTCCGAGCAGTTCGTGCTGACCGACGCCGAGCGCGAGCTGCTGATGGAAACCATCCTCGGCCACGTCGCCGGCCGGGTGCCGGTCATCGTCACCACCACCCATTTCAGCACCGCCGCCTGCGCCGCGCGCAGCCGCCGCGCACAGGAGCTGGGCGCCGCCATGGTGATGGTCATGCCGCCCTACCACGGCGCCACCATCCGCGTGCCCGAGGCGGGCATCGTCGCTTTCTTCCAGCGGGTGTCCGACGCCATCGACATCCCGATCATGATCCAGGACGCCCCGGTCAGCGGCACCGCGCTGTCGGCGGAGCTGCTGGCCCGCATGGCGCGGGAAATCGCCAACGTCGCCTATTTCAAGATCGAGGTGCCGCAGGCCGCCGCCAAGCTGCGCCGGCTGATCGAGCTGGGCGGCGACGCCATCGAAGGGCCGTGGGACGGCGAGGAGGCGATCACCCTGCTGGCCGACCTCGACGCCGGGGCCACCGGCGCCATGACGGGCGGCGGCTATCCCGACGGCATCCGCCAGATCATCGACCCCTTCCTGGCCGGCGACCGCGAGGCGGCGGTGGCCGCCTACGGGCGCTGGCTGCCGCTGATCAACCACGAGAACCGCCAGTGCGGGCTCGCCACCGCCAAGATCCTGATGAAGGAGGGCGGCATCATCGCCTGCGACGCCGTGCGCCACCCGCTGGCCGACCCGCACCCGGCCAGCCGCGCCGGCCTGCTCGACGCCGCCCGCCGCCTCGACCCGCTGGTCCTGCGCTGGGCGCGCTGAGGACGGCGTCCCTCCTCGCCAAACCGGGAGACCTCTGATGATGACCATCACCGGCGCGATGCTGATCGGCGCCGAGAGCCACCGCGGCTCCGACGGGGCCTTCCGGGCCGTCGATCCCGCCACCGGCGCGGCGCTGGAGCCGGCCTTCGGCGGCGGCGGGACGGCGGAGGTCGAGCGCGCCTGCGCGCTGGCCTGGGTCGCCTTCGACGCCTTCCGCGAGACCGGGCTGAAGGCGCGGGCCGCCTTCCTGGAGACCATTGCCGCGAACATCCTCGAGCTTGGCGACGACCTGATCGTCCGCGCCATGGCCGAAAGCGGCCTGCCGCGCCCGCGGCTGGAGGGGGAGCGCGGGCGCACCGTCGGCCAGCTCCGCCTGTTCGCCCAGACGGTGCGCGAGGGCGGCTGGCTGGAGGCCCGCATCGACCCGGCCCAGCCGGAGCGCACGCCGCTGCCGCGTTCCGACGTCCGGCAGCGCCACATCCCGCTCGGCCCGGTCGCGGTGTTCGGTGCGTCCAATTTCCCGCTGGCCTTCTCGGTGGCCGGCGGCGACACCGCGTCGGCGCTGGCCGCCGGTTGCCCGGTGGTGGTCAAGGGCCACTCCGCCCATCCCGGCACGTCGGCGCTGGTCGGCCGGGCCATCCGGGCGGCGGTGGCCTCCTGCGGGCTGCCCGAGGGCGTCTTCTCGCTGCTGTTCGGCGTCGGCAACCCCATCGGAACGGCGCTGGTTTCCGACCCGCGCATCAAGGCGGTGGGCTTCACCGGCTCGCGCGGCGGCGGCTTGGCTTTGATGGAAGCGGCGGCCCGCCGGGCAGAGCCGATCCCGGTCTATGCGGAGATGAGCAGCATCAACCCGGTCTTCCTGATGCCGGCGGCGCTGGCTGCGCGGGCGGAGGCGCTGGGCAAGGGTTTCGTGGCGTCGCTGACCATGGGCGCCGGCCAGTTCTGCACCAACCCCGGCATCCTGCTGGGCGTCGACGGGCCGGACCTCGACCGCTTCACCGCCGCCGCGGTGGAGGCGCTGGGCGGCAGCGCCGCCGCGACCATGCTGACCCCAGGTATCCACGCCGCCTATGATTCGGGGGTGGCGCGGCTGTCCGGCAGCGCCGCCGTGGCGACGCTCGCCCGCGGGATGGCCTGCAGCGGCCCGAACCAGGCGCAAGCCGCCCTGTTCGGCACGACGGCCGACGCCTTCCTCGCCGAGCCGGGTCTGCAGGACGAGGTGTTCGGGGCGGCGTCGCTGCTGATCCGTTGCCCGGACACGGCGGCGATGCGGACCGTCGCCGAGCGGCTGGAAGGCCAGCTCACCGCGACCGTGCAGATGGACGCGGCGGACGGCGGCGCCGTGGCGGCGCTGCTGCCGACGCTGGAGCGCAAGGCGGGCCGCATCCTGGCCAATGGCTGGCCGACCGGGGTTGAGGTCTGCCACGCCATGGTCCATGGCGGCCCCTTCCCGGCAACCTCGGACAGCCGGACCACCTCGGTCGGCACCTTGGCGATTCGGCGCTTCCTGCGCCCGGTCTGCTACCAGGACATTCCCGCCGCCCTGCTGCCGGAGGCGCTGCGCGACGGCAACCCGCTCGGCCTGTGGCGGCGGATCGACGGCATGCCCGGACAGAGTTGAGGGAAGGATCGGCAACGCTTTGCCCGCATTGGGCGATCATGCCGGTTTCGGTATCGCTTTGGTCGAGAATCGTATTGGACAGATATGGTTTTCGATGCCTAAAGTTGGCACAACGAACAGATGCGAGCGGGCGCCGCCCGGATCGATGACAAGACACCCAGGGGAGTGAAACGGTATGTCCAGGACATGGCTGATCTCCGCCGCTGCCGCCGCGGCCTTGTTGATCGGGCTCGGCGGTGCGCAGGCCGCCGACAAGAAGCTGGTCGTCGGCTTCTCGCAGATCGGCTCGGAATCGGGCTGGCGCGCCGCCGAGACCAAGACCGCCAAGGCGGAGGCCGAGAAGCGCGGGATCGACCTGAAGATCTCCGACGCCCAGCAGAAGCAGGAGAACCAGATCAAGGCCGTGCGCTCCTTCGTTGCCCAGGGCGTGGACGCCATCTTCATCGCCCCCGTGGTGGCGACCGGCTGGGATTCGGTGCTGAAGGAGGCCAAGGAGGCGAAGATCCCCGTAGTCCTGCTCGACCGCCAGATCGAGACCCGCGACCCCGGCCTCTACATGACCGCCGTCACCTCCGACACGGTGCTTGAGGGCCGGGTCGCCGGCGAATGGCTGGCCAAGCAGACCGGCGGCACCTGCAACGTGGTCGAACTCCAGGGCACCGTCGGCTCCTCCCCCGCCATCAACCGCAAGAAGGGCTTCGACGAGGTCGTTGCCAAGAACCCCGGCATGAAGATCGTCCGCACCCAGTCCGGCGACTTCACCCGCGCCAAGGGCAAGGAGGTGATGGAGAGCTTCATCAAGGCGGAGAACGGCGGCAAGGGCATCTGCGCGGTCTACGCCCACAACGACGACATGGCGGTGGGCGCCATCCAGGCGATCAAGGAGGCCGGGCTGAAGCCGGGCAAGGACATCCTGGTCGTGTCCATCGACGGCGTGCCCGACATCTTCAAGGCGATGGCCGAAGGCGAGGCCAACGCGACCGTGGAGCTGACGCCGAACATGGCCGGCCCGGCCTTCGACGCGCTGATCGCCTTCAAGAAGGACGGCAAGGCGCCGCCGAAGTGGATCCAGACGGAATCGGCGCTGTTCACCCCCGACACCGCCAAGGCCGAGTACGAACGCCGCAAGGACGCCTACTGACCCGGCCGTCCCACGGCACCGCCGGCGAGGCCCCCCGCATGACGGACCCCATCCCCACCGCGTCCCCGCCGCTGTTGGCGGTGCGCGGCCTGTCCAAGGCCTTCCTGGGCGTCCAGGCGCTCGACGGCGTGGATTTCACCGTGCGCCACGGCGAGATCCACGCCCTGCTCGGCGAGAACGGCGCCGGCAAGTCGACGCTGATCAAGACGCTGACCGGCGTCTACCAGCGCGACGCCGGCACCGTGACGCTGGAGGGGCGGGCCATCGCCCCCCGCGGCGTGGAGGAGGCGCAGCGCCTGCACATCGGCACCGTCTATCAGGAGGTGAACCTGCTGCCGAACCTGTCGGTGGCGGAAAACCTGTTCCTCGGCCGGCAACCCATGCGCTTCGGCTTCGTCGACCGCGGCGCCATGCGGCGGCGGGCGCGGGCGGTGCTGATCCCCTACGGCCTGTCCATCGACGTGACGGCGCCGCTGGGGCGCTTCTCGGTGGCGACGCAGCAGATCGTCGCCATCGCCCGCGCGGTGGACATGTCGGCCAAGGTGCTGATCCTCGACGAGCCGACGGCCAGTCTCGACGCGCAGGAGGTGGCGGTCCTCTTCAAGGTGATGCGGACCCTGCGCTCACGCGGGATCGGCATCGTCTTCGTCACCCATTTCCTCGACCAGGTCTATGCGCTGTGCGACCGCATCACCGTGCTGCGCAACGGCCGTCTGGTGGGGGAGCGGCGCACCGCGGAACTGCCGCGCCTCGACCTCGTCGCCATGATGCTGGGGCGGGAGCTGGAGGCGGCGGCCCACCGCATCGCCCCACCGGCCGATGAGGGGGAAGAGGACGCCCGGCCGCCGCTGGTCCGCTTCCGCGGCTACGGCAAGGCGCGCAGCGTCGAGCCCTTCGACCTCGCCATCCGCCCCGGCGAGGTGGTGGGGCTCGCCGGGCTGCTCGGCTCCGGCCGGACGGAGACGGCGCGGCTGGTCTTCGGCATGGACCGCGCCGACCGCGGCGAGGTGGCGGTGGATGGCCGGACGGTGCGGCTGCGCGGGCCACGCGACGCCATCCGGCTCGGCTTCGGCTTCTGCCCGGAGGACCGCAAGAAGGAGGGCATCGTCGGCGCGCTGTCGGTGCGCGAGAACATCATCCTGGCGCTCCAGGCGCGGCAGGGCTGGCTGCGGCCGATTCCGCGCCGCCGTCAGGAGGAGATCGCCGACCGCTTCATCCGGCTGCTCGACATCCGCACGCCGCACGCCGAGCAGCCGATCCAGCTCCTGTCCGGCGGCAACCAGCAGAAGGCGCTGCTCGCCCGCTGGCTGGCGACCGAGCCGCGCCTGCTGATCCTCGACGAGCCGACGCGCGGCATCGACGTCGGCGCCCACGCCGAGATCATCCGCCTGATCGAGCGGCTGTGCGCCGACGGAATGGCCCTGCTGGTCGTCTCGTCGGAGCTTGAGGAGATCGTCGCCTACAGCCGCCGCGTCGTGGTGCTGCGCGACCGCCGCCATGTGGCGGAGCTGAGGGGAGGGGAGGTCGCCGTGGACCGCATCGTCGCCGCCATCGCGTCGGAACCGGCCGTGGCCGGGGAGCCGCGCCCATGACGCGTCCGGCTCCCGGTCCGTCGCGCAACCTGCCGCAATACGGCGCGCTGGCCGCCGTGCTGCTGGCCAACTGGCTGCTCTTCCCCGACTTCTTTTCCATCCGTCTGCAGGACGGCCGGCTGTTCGGCAGTCTGGTCGACGTGCTGAACCGCGGCGCTCCGGTGGCGCTGCTCGCCATCGGCATGAGCATGGTCATCGCCACCCGCGGCGTCGACCTGTCGGTGGGCGCGGTGATGGCGATCTCCGGCGCGGTCGCCGCCACCCTGACCCAGGCGGGCTGGGGCTTGGCCCCGGTGCTGGCGGCGTCGCTGGCGGCCGGCCTGCTCTGCGGCCTGTGGAACGGGATTCTGGTGGCGGTCCTGCGCATCCAGCCGATCGTCGCCACCCTGATCCTGATGGTCGCCGGCCGTGGCATCGCCCAGCTGGTCACCGAGGGGCAGATCGTCACCTTCACCAGCCCCGGCCTCGCCTTCATCGGCAGCGGGTCCTTCCTGACCGTGCCGATGCCGGTGGTCATCACTGCCGTCCTGCTGGGGGTGACCGCGCTGCTGGTCCGGATGACCGCGCTGGGGTTGATGATCGAGGCGGTCGGCGTCAACCGGCTGTCCAGCGCCGGGGCGGGGGTCAACACGCCGGTCGTGCTGATCGCCGTCTATGTCTGGTGCGGCCTGTGCGCTGCGGTCGCCGGTCTGGTGGTCGCCGCCGACATCCGCGGCGCCGACGCCAACAACGCCGGCCTGTGGCTGGAGCTGGACGCCATCCTGGCGGTGGTGGTCGGCGGCACCTCCCTGCTCGGCGGCCGGTTCGGGCTGCTGCTGTCGGTGGTGGGCGCGCTGATCCTCCAGGCGATGAACACCGGCATCCTGCTGAGCGGCTTCAAGCCGGAGTTCAACCTGATCGTCAAGGCCGGCGTCCTGATGGTCGTCCTGCTGCTGCAGTCGCCGACCCTGACGCTGTTCCTGCCGCGCCCGGCCGGCCACCGACCCGCCCAGCCGCCGGTCCGGCCGCCGACCCCGCCGCGGGCCAAGCCCGAGCGCCCAAGCCCGAGCGCGGGAGCGTGACGCCATGATCCACCGCTTTCTTCCCCTGCTGGTGACCAGCGCCGTCCTGGTGGTCGGCTTCCTGCTCTGCGCCGCGCAGTTCCCCAACTTCGCCTCGCTGCGGGTCGTCGGCAACCTGCTGACCGACAACGCTTTCCTCGGCATCACCGCGGTCGGCATGACCTTCGTGATCCTGTCGGGCGGCATCGACCTGTCGGTGGGGGCGGTGATCGGCTTCACCACCGTGCTGCTGGCCGTGCTGATCGAGCAGGGCGGCTGGCACCCCTTCTCCGCCTTCGCGGTCGCGCTGGCGGTGGCCGGCGGTTTCGGGGCGGCGATGGGCGCCGTGATCCACGTCTTCCAGATGCCGCCCTTCATCGTCACGCTCGCCGGCATGTTCGTCGCCCGCGGCCTCGGCTTCGTGCTGAGCACCGATTCCATCCCGATCAACCACCCGCTCTACGCCGAGCTGGGCGATCTCGCGCTGCGCTTCGACGGCGGGGGCAAGCTGACGCTGCCGGCGCTGCTGATGCTGGGGGTGGTGGTGGCCGCGGTGGTCTGCGCCCATTGGACGCGCTTCGGCGCCAACCTCTACGCACTGGGCGGCAACCGGCAGTCGGCGGAGCTGATGGGTGTGCCGGTGGGGCGCACCACGGTGGCGGTCTACGCCCTGTCGGGGCTGCTGGCCGGGCTGGCGGGAATCGTCTTCTCGCTCTACACCGGCGCCGGCTACTCGCTGGCGGCGACGGGGGTGGAGCTGGACACCATCACCGCGGTGGTGATCGGCGGCACCCAGCTGACCGGCGGCTACGGCTACGTGATCGGCACCTTCATCGGCGTGCTGATCCAGGGGCTGATCCAGACCTACATCACCTTCGACGGCAGCCTCAGCAGCTGGTGGACCAAGATCGCCATCGGCGTCCTGCTGTTCGTCTTCATCCTGCTGCAGAAGGGCCTGCTGGCGGTTTGGACCGGCCGCGGCGGCGCCCCGGCTGAGGCGTGATCCCGCCTATTTTGCGGGCGCGGTCGCCAGGGTGACCTTGTTCATGAAGTTCTCCGCCTGCCCCTTCACGACCAGCGGGAAGGCGTCGGCGACGGCGTCGATCAGCGGGTCGAGCCAGCTCTGCTCGGCCTTGGCGAAGTCGTGGAGGACGTAGCCGCTGACCCGGTCCTTGTCGCCGGGATGGCCGATGCCCAGGCGGATGCGCCAGTATTCCTTGCCGAGATGCGCGTCGATCGAGCGCAGGCCGTTGTGCCCGCCATGCCCGCCGCCCTTCTTCACCCGAATCTTGCCGGGCGGCAGGTCCAGCTCGTCATGGATGACGACGACGTCCTCGGGCTTCATCTTGAAGAACTGAACGGCGGCGGTGACCGACTGGCCGGACAGGTTCATGAAGGTCAGCGGTTCCAGGGCGATCACCTTTTCGCCCCCGATCGTGCCCTCGGCGGTCTGGCCCTGGAAGCGCTTGCGCCAGGGGCCGAAGCCGTGGCGGCGGGCGATCTCCTCCACCGCCATGAAGCCGATGTTGTGCCGGTTGCGCGCGTACTCGGCGCCAGGGTTGCCCAATCCCACCAGCAGCAGCATGGCGCATTCTCCTCATCTCGAAACAGCGTAGGCCGGAAACGAAACAGGGGGCCGAAGCCCCCTGTCGCAACCCCAAAGGCGGCTTCCGATCAGGAAGCGGCGGCCTCGGTGCTCTCGGCCTCTTCGGACTTCAGGCCCGACGGGGCGACGATCGTGGCGATCGTGAAGTCGCGGTCGGTGATGGTCGAGGCAACACCCTCCGGCAGCTTCACCGAAGAAATGTGGATCGAATCGCCGACGTCGTAGCCCTCGCAGGAGATCGTGATCTGCTCCGGGATGTTGCCGGCGGAGACGGTCACGTCCAGCTCGTGGCGGACGATGTTCAGCACGCCGCCGCGCTTCAGGCCCGGCGACTTCTCCTGGTCGACGAACTCGACCGGAACCTGCACGGTGGTGCGGGTTTCGGCGGAGACGCGCAGGAAGTCGACGTGCAGCGGGACGTCGGTGACCGGATGGAACTGCACGTCGCGCGGCAGGACCCGGTGGGTGGCGCCATCGACGGTGACGTCGAACAGGTGCGTGAAGAAGCCCGCCTGGTTCAGAACACGGGTGAACGTGAACTTCTCCAGCGAAATCATGATGGGGGCCTGCTTGCCACCGTAGATCACGGCCGGGATACGGCCATCACGACGGGTCTGGCGGGCGGTCCCCTTGCCGGCCCGGTCGCGCGCTTCGGCGCTGAGCGGAACGATCTGCGTCATCGGAAGAACTCCTTGAACGGAAAAAAGCGCCAGCCTCCAGGGGTGCTGACGCGTGGGCGCGGTGATTAAGCCATGCGGGGCGCGGCGTCAAGGAAAGAGTCCACAGCGCCGCCGGATGGCGCCCATGAAAAAAGCCCTTCCCCCGTGGAGAGGAAGGGCTTTTCGCGTGTGGTCCGGCGCCGTTAGGAGAACAGGCTCGACACCGAACGCTCTTCGCTGATGCGGGTGATTGCGTCGGCGAGCAGCGGGGCGATGGTGAGCTGGCGGATGTTGCGCGACACGCGCACGGCCTCGGTCGCCTGGATGCTGTCGGTGGTGACCAGCTGCTCCAGCGGCGACACGGCCACGCGGGCCACCGCACCGCCGGACAGAACGCCGTGGGTGCAATAGGCGTGGACAGACTTCGCACCGGCGTCCATCAGGGCGACCGCGGCGTTGCACAGCGTGCCGCCTGAATCCACGATGTCGTCGAGCAGGATGCAGCGGCGGTTCTTGACGTCGCCGATGATGTTCATCACCTCCGACACGCCGGCGCGCTCACGCCGCTTGTCGATGATGGCGAGATCGGCGTCCAGCCGCTTGGCCAGCGAGCGGGCGCGCACCACGCCGCCGACGTCGGGCGACACCATCGTCACCTCGCCGATGTCCTCGAAGGTCGCGCGGATGTCCTTCTCGAACACCGGGGCGGCCATCAGGTTGTCGGTCGGGATGTCGAAGAAGCCCTGGATCTGGCCCGCGTGCAGGTCCATGGTCAGCACGCGGTTGGCGCCGGCCTGGGTGATGAGGTTGGCGACCAGCTTGGCCGAGATCGGCGTACGCGGGCCGGTCTTGCGATCCTGGCGCGCATAGCCGTAGTAGGGGAGGACCGCCGTGATGCGCCGGGCCGACCCGCGACGCAGGGCGTCGATGGTGACCAGCAGCTCCATCAGGTTGTCGTTGGCCGGGAACGACGTCGACTGGACCACGAACACGTCTTCGCCGCGCACGTTCTCCAGGATTTCGACGAACACCTCCATGTCCGAAAAACGGCGGATGCTCGCTTTGGTCAGCGGCACGCCGAGACAGGTGGAGATGGCCTCGGCCAGCGGACGGTTGCTGTTGCCGGCAAGCACCTTCATCGCAGTCGGCTCTCTCTGCAGGGAATAGGTTCCGGTGCGCCCGTCAGTCCCTTGCCGACGCCGCCCCTTGAAAACGCGGCGGACCATAACAAAGGGGCGCACCTATGTAAACGTTCCATGACGGGCGGTTCAAGACGCCGCAGCCAGCCGGCCCTGCGATTCCCGCATGGCGCAAGCGTGGCGGCAGGACGCTTGCGCATCACCGCACGGCGAACTTCGCAAGGTGCGATTTCATGGGCAGGTCGGCCTTCACGAAATGGTCGAAGAACCAGAACTGCAGAAGTTCGTCCGCCTTGGCCTTCACATAGCTGTACTCGAAGGCCGACTCCTCGGCGTCCACCTGCCCGATGATGTCGTCCAGGAGAGTGGCCAGCCGGCGGTGCTGCGCCCGGTGTTCCTCCAGATGCGGGTAGCGCATCGAGGCCTGGACCCGCTCCTCCCGCAGGAAGTGGCGGACCGAGACGCGGCGCAGCTCGTTCAGCAGGGCCAGCGCCGGCTTGCGCTCCGCTTCCTCGCCCGGCAGGGCGACGAAGCGGCGGATCAGTTCGTGCTGCATCCGGTGGTCGGCGTCCAGCCCGCCGTTGTCGAGCACCATCCGCGCGCTGCGCCAATCGCCCCGCCCGTCGCCGCTTCGCCCGTCGCCCCGATGCGTCTCTTCCCGGTGTGTGTCCATCGTCATGCCGGCGTCTCCCTCTCCGGAATGCCCTCACCCTTGAGAATCAATCTTACCCGAAATGGGTCGTATCGCAATCAGTCAGAGGTAAGAACAAATTTCGGGCGGGAACTTTTCTGTCGCGCTCAGCCCTGAAGGACGATGGCCGACAGGCCGCGCCCATAGTCCTTTTCGCCGCGCAGGCAGGAGCGGCGGTAGCTGAAGAAGCGGTCCTCCTCGACCACCGTGTCGTTGGGACATCGCTGGATGATCTCCACCCCGGTGTCGCCCAGGCGACGGGTGATGTAGCCGGCCAGATCGAACAGGAAATGATCCGGGCGGCGGGCCGGGGCGAAATAGTCGCGGTTGCGTGGGTCCTCCGCCAGGAAGGGAGCGGGGAATTCCGGCCCGACCTCGTAGGAGCGCTGGGCGATGCAGGGGCCGATGGCGGCGACGATGCGGTTGCGCTTGGCGCCCAGCTCCTCCATCCGCGCGATGGTCGCCTCCAGAACGCCGCCCTTGGCGCCCTTCCAGCCGGCGTGGGCGGCGCCGATGACGCGGGCCTTCTCGTCGGCGAACAGCACCGGGGCGCAGTCGGCGGTGAGGATGCCCAGCGCGATGCCCGGACGGTCGGTCGCCATGGCGTCGGCGTGGGGCGCCTGATCGGGCGTCCAGGGCTCGGTGACGGCGACGCAGGTCGGGCTGTGCACCTGATAGCAGGTGACGAGGCGCTCCGGCGGCACGTCCATGCGGGCGGCGGCGCGCGCGCGGTTCTCCGCCACGGCGGCGGGCGCGTCCCCGGACCCGAAGCCGACGTTCAGCGAGGCGTACAGCCCCGTCGACACGCCGCCGGTGCGGGTGAAGAAGGCGTGTCGGATGTGGGTGATGTCGTTCAGCGCGCCAAGCGTAATCACGAACCCGTCCCTTTGCTGTCGCGGTCTCTTGTTTAGGGTGTCAGTGCCTAGGATGCCAGATCCGGGCTTTCGAAGCCCGCCGGAGGCCCCAGGCCGGGGGAGGCGAGGGCCATCACCTTGAAGAGGGTGCCCATTTGGTCGGGCCCGATCAAGCGGGCCAATGCGGAGTCGATGTCCGCCGCCTGCTTCGCCGTGGCGCTGCGCTTCAGGGCGGCGGCGCGCGGCTGGATGCCCAGCCGGACCAGCCAGTCGCCCTGGTCCACCGGGCCGAAGCCCTCCGCTCCGCCCTCGCGCGCCGCGGCGGCGATGGCGGCGAAGTCCACATGGGCGGTCAGGTCGGCCTCGCCCGGCGCGTCCAGCACCGGGGTGTAGGCGTGGCGGCGCAGCGCTTGGAGCGTGTCGCCGACCGCCGGACCACCGCGGTAGCCGTAGTCGATCACCAGCGCCGCGCCGGGGTGGGTGGCCAGACGCTCCCCGATCAGGCGTGCCACCGCCTGGGACGCCGGGGAGACCTCGACCACGCTGCCCTCCGGCGCGTCGCGCAGGGCCGACGGGATCAGCCGGGCGCCGGCGCTGCCGAAGGCCTCCAGGACGAAGCGGAAGCGGGGCGTCTCGGCGGGCGCGGCGGGGTCGAGGTCGATCAGCCGTTCGAACCAGCCGTGGCTGGTCTTCTGGACCTGACGGATGGGCAGGGCGTCGAAGAACTCGTTGGCGAGGATCAGGGTCGGGCCTTCCGGCACATCCTCCAGCCGGTCGTGCCAAACGACCGGAGTGCCGGCCAGGGTTTCCTTCTGACGGGCGCGCAGCGTCGGGCTGGTCTCCACCAGATGGACTCGGGCGGCCTCGCGGAAGGCGGGGACGAGCGCGGCGGCGCGCAGGGCGTCCTGCATCAGCGTGCCGCGGCCCGGCCCCAGCTCCACCAGATGGAAGGAGGCGGGGCCGCCCAGCCGCGCCCAGGTATCGACGCACCACAGCCCGGCCAGCTCGCCGAACATCTGGCTGATTTCCGGGGCGGTGGTGAAGTCGCCGGACACGCCGAAGGGGTCCTGCCGCATGTAGTAGCCGAAGCGCGGATGCCCCAGCGCCTCCGCCATGAAGGCGGCGACCGACAGCGGCCCGTCCATCAGGATACGGCGGGCGAGGTGGTGGGCGAGGCTGTCCGGGGCGGCATCACTCATGACGGGACCTTCCGACCTCAGACGGCGGCGGGGCGGCGGCGGGCTTGGGTGACCAGCCACACACCGAACAGAACCATCGGCACCGACAGAAGTTGTCCCATCGTCGCCCCGGCATAGAGAAAGCCCAACTGCGCGTCCGGCTCGCGGAAGAACTCCGCGATGATGCGCGACAGGCCGTAGCCGATGAAGAAGATCCCTGCCGTCATGCCGGCCCGTCCGCGCACGGCGGGCATCCGCACCAGAATGGCCAGGAGGACGAACAGCACCGCCCCCTCCAGGAAGGCTTCATAGAGCTGGCTGGGGTGCCGCGGCAGCTGGAGCGGGTCGCGCGGGAACACCACCGCCCAGGACACGTCGGGGGCCGGGCGGCCGTACAGCTCGCCGTTGATGAAGTTGGCGATGCGGCCGAAGAACAGCCCGATGGGGGCCGCCGCGGCGATCAGGTCGCCGAAGGCCAGCGGCGACAGGCCGCGCTTCCAGCAGAACAGCAGGATCGCGCCGAGGACGCCGATCAGCCCGCCGTGGAAGGACATGCCGCCGTGCCAGACCATCAGCGCGTCGAGCGGATTCTGGAGGTAGAAGGGCAGGTTGTAGAACAGCACGTAGCCGATCCGCCCGCCCAGGATCACGCCGACCACGGCCCAGGTCAGGAAGTCGTCGTAATCCTCCGCCGAGGGGCGGCCCGGCGTGCTGCGGGCCAGCGCCAGGCAGTAGCGCCAGCCGAGCACGAAGCCGGCCAGATAGGCCAGCGCGTACCAGCGGATGACGATCGGCCCGAGTTCGAACGCCACGGGGTCGATGGCGGGGAAGGCGATGGCGAGCATGCGCGGCGGGTGCCTTATGTTGTTTGGGCGTTTCCCCGATCGGGGAGAGGCGGGACCGTCAGCGGTAGGGGTCGGGCCGCGACAGGAAATCCTGGACGTAGCGGCGCACGCCCTCCTCCAGCTCCGTGAAGGGCTGGTCGAAGCCGGCGGCGCGCAGGCGTTCGGTGCGCGCCTCGGTGAAATACTGGTACTTGCCCTGAAGCTCGGCCGGCATGTCGAAATACTCGACGCGCGGCTCCAGCCCCAGAGCGGCGAAGGTGGCGAGCGCCAGGTCCTTGAAGCTGCGCGCCTTGCCGGTGCCGACGTTGAACAGCCCGCTGACCTGCGGGTTGTCGTAGAGCCAGAGCATCACGGCCACGCAGTCGTCCACGAAGATGAAGTCGCGGAGCTGGCCGCCGTCCTCGAACTCCGGGCGGTGCGACTTGAACAGGCGCGCCGGCTCGCCGGCCTTGAGCTTGGGGTGCAGCTTGGCGACGACGCTCATCATGTCGTCCTTGTGCCGCTCGTTCGGGCCGTAGACGTTGAAGAACTTCAGGCCCGCCCACTGCGGCGGCACGATGTCGCCCTCGCTCACCACGCGGGCGACGCGGCGGTCGATCAGATGCTTGGACCAGCCATAGGCGTTGAGCGGGCGCAGGGTCGCCAGCGCCTCCGGCGACCCGTCGTCGTCGAAGCCGGCGGAGCCGTCGCCGTAGGTCGCGGCGGAGGAGGCGTAGATCAGCCGCGCCCCCCGCCAGGAGGACCAGCGCCAGAGGTCCAGCGTCAGCGCCACGTTGTTGGCGACGATCCGGTCCACGTCGCGTTCCGTCGTCGCCGAGATGGCGCCGAGGTGGAAGATCACGTCGATCTCCGCGGCGTGCTGGTCGAGGAAGGCGAGCGCGTTCTCCGGCGCGACGAGGGTGGCGAGTTCCCGCTTGGCGAGATTCTGCCACTTCTCCCCGTCGCCGAAGCGGTCGATCACCGCGACGTTGGTGATCCCGCGCGCGGCCAGGGCCGCCACGAGGTTCGAGCCGATGAAACCGGCCCCACCGGTGACCACGATCATGCGCTTTTCCTTGCCGCCGGACCGAAAGAAAGGACGAGCGTCCTTATAGGGTCCGGGCGGCGGGGCCGCAAGGTGGGGTGGGGCGTATGGCCACCCTGCGGCTCCGGAAGAGGCGGTTCCGGAAGGGCACGCGGTGCCTTACGAGCCTTTCCGCCGCTCCGCCTCCTCGTCGAGCAGGGCCTTTCGCGACAGCTTGCCGATCATCGTCTTGGGCAGTTCGCCGCGGAACTCGACCGCCTTGGGCATCTCGATGGGGGAGAGCTTGTCCTTGAGGAAGTCGATCAGTTCCTCGCGCGTCAGGGTCTTGCCGTCGTCGACGCGGATGTAGGCCTTCACCGTCTGGCCGCGGTACTCGTCGGGCAGGCCGGCGACCACGCATTCCGCGACAGCGGGGTGCAGGTAGATCGCCTCCTCCACGTTGCGCGGGTAGACGTTGAAGCCGCTGCACAGGATCATGTCCTTGATGCGGTCGACGATGTGGGTGTAGCCGTCCTCGTCCATGTAGCCGACGTCGCCGGTGTGCAGGCGCCCCTCCACCAAGGTCAGCGCCGTTTCCGACGGCTTGTTCCAATAGCCCTTCATCACCTGCGGGCCGCGGATGCACACCTCGCCTTTCTCGCCGACGGGCAGGACGCGGCGCGGCTCCTCCAGGCTGACGATCTCGATCAGCGTGCCGGGCAGGGGCAGGCCGATGGAGCCGGCCTTGTTCAGCCCGGTTATCGGATTCGCGGTGGCGACGGGGGAGGATTCGGACAGGCCGTAGCCCTCCACCAGGACGCAGCCGGTGTTCCGCTCGAACGCCTCCTTGACCTCCACCGGCAGGGGCGCGCCGCCCGACAGGCAGTAGCGGATCGAGGAGAGGTCGTATTTCTCCAGATGCCTGTGGTGGTTGATCGCCGTGTAGATGGTCGGCACCGCCGGGAACAGCGTCGGCTTCTTGGCGTGGATGGTCTCCATCACCTGATCCAGCTCGAAGCGGGGCAGCATCACGATCTCCGCCCCGATGCGGATGCTGAAGTTCATCACCACGGTCATGGCGAAGACGTGGAAGAAGGGAAGCACGCCCAGCATCCGCTCCTCCCCCTGCCGCGCGCCGACGAACCACAGGCTGCACTGCTCGGTGTTGGCGAACAGGTTGGCGTGGGTCAGCATGGCGCCCTTGGGCACGCCGGTGGTGCCGCCGGTGTATTGCAGCACCGCCACGTCCTCCGCCGGGTCGATGGCGACCGGCTTCGGGGCGCCGTCGTTGGCGACGAGCCGGCGGAAGGACAGGTGGCGGTCGTCCGCGGGGATGCGCGCGACCTCCGCCCGCTTCACGATGGGGAACAGCCAGTTCTTGGGGAAGGGCAGGATGTCGGCCATCGGGCAGATCACCAGCCGCTTCAACCCTGATTCGGCAAGCATCCGGGCCATCTTGCCGTAGAGCACCTTGAGGTCGAGCGTGACCATCAGCTCGACGCCGCTGTCGGTGATCTGGTGGTGCAGCTCGCGCTCGGCGTAGAGGGGGTTGAAGTTCACCACCGTCCCGCCGGCCTTCAGGATCGCGAAATAGCAGATCACGAAATAAGGCGTGTTGGGCAGGAACAGCCCGACGCGCACGCCCTTGCCGACGCCGATCGCCTGGAAGCCGCGGGCGGCGCGGTCCACCATCCGCGCCACCTCCGCGTAGGTCGAGCGCTTGCCCATGAAGTCCAGGAAGGGACGTTCGGCGAAACGGGCCGCCGCGTCCTCAAGCAGCGCGGTCAGCGGCTTTACCGGAATCGGCGCGTTCCAGTCCACATCGGGCGGGTAGCCCAGGGTCCAACTCTGGTCCGGCAATCTGCGGGCCGCATCCCCCATCATCGTCGTCCCTCCCATGTTCGGTTCTTGTTGGTTTGCTTCTTGTTCGGCCCTGGCGCCCGTTCGGGCTTATTTGCGGGCCTTTGGCGCATTGTAGCCCTTTTTGAAACCCGTCATCCGGAGAAATGGTCCCTGTGACGGTGCCGCCGCCAGAGGCAAAGGGCGGATGTGAAGAAAAAATTACGCTGGAAACCCTATTTTCCGTGTGGCTAAATTCGTGTTCGGCGGACGATCCGCTTTCCGCGCTTGGCGCCTTGACCGAAAGGATCGGATCCTTGCCTTCAGCCGATTCGCATCCCAGCGGCGTTCCGGATGTTTTCTCCTCAGGCGAAGCAGCCCCGCTCCGCGCTTCGGTGAAGTGGTTCGATCCGGTCAAGGGCTTCGGCTTCGTGGCGCCGCAGGACGGGACGACCGACGCCTTCCTGCACATCTCCGTCCTGACCCGGGCCGGGCTGCACGAGATCGGCGAGGGGGCGGAGCTTCTGTGCCGGGTGGTTCCGGGGGGCAAGGGGCCGCAGGTGGCCGACATCCTGGACGTTCTGAGCACCGGCACGCCCGCCGAAAGCCGCAACGCGCGCCACGACGCGGCGTCCGGCCCCGAGGAGGAGCTGACAGGCACCGTGAAGTGGTTCAAGCCGGAGCAGGGCTTCGGATTCGTCACGGCGGACGACGGGGCCAAGGACGTGTTCGTCCACAAGAGCGTCCTGCGCCGCTGCAACCTGACCGGACTGGAGTCCGGACAGCGTGTGCTGTTGCGGGCGCGCGCCGCGCCGAAGGGGCGGGAGGCATCCTGGGTCGTTCTGTTGTGACGCGGTCGCGGACGCCGAAAGGTCGGCAGGGCATACGGATTTATTGTATTTCCTTTAATTACCATTGATTACCATCGTCGATGCCTTTGCCCCTTCCAGGCTGCCGGTGATGCCTCTGTCCGGACCGCTTCACTTCCAATCCTCCGCCGGAGTCGACCGCCACGGCGCGGACGGTGACGGGTCGCGCACCGACGGCAGCTATCTGGACCGCGAGTTCGGGGCCTTTGTGGTGCCGGTCGTGCTGGGCCATCATCGGATCTCCAGCCGTGACGACGACATGCTGGTGACCACACTCGGGTCCTGCGTCGCCGCCTGCATCAACGATCCGATCGCCCGGGTCGGCGGCATGAACCATTTCCTGCTGCCCGGCTCCCCGTCCGGCGGCGAGGGGTATGGGGTGGCGACCCGCTACGGCAGCGTCGCGATGGAACGGCTGATCAACGACCTGTTGGAGCGCGGCGCCCGCCGCGAGCGGATGGAGGTCAAGCTGTTCGGGGCGGCCCGAGTCATCGACACCAGCCTGGACATCGGCGCCGCCAACGCCGCCTTCGCGGTGGACTATGTGCGGCGGGAGGGGTTGGCGTTGGCCGTTCAGGATCTGGGCGGGGACAAGGGGCGGCGCATCCATTTCTTTCCGGCCACCGGGCGGGCCTTCCGCCGCCTGCTGCGTCCGGAGGTGGAGCGGGAGACGGTGCATCAGGAGATGGACTATCTCCAGGCGCTGCGGCGCAGCCCCGTCGAGGGAGAGATGGAATTGTTCGACCGACGCTGACGGTTACTCCCGCAGGATTTCCGCGGCTTCCACGGTCATCCACTCCGCCTGGTCGTTGTCCTCGCCATCGGTGAGGAGGGCCACGGTCACCGGCTCCTCGCCCGCATGGCGGGCGGGGAAGTGATAGGCGCAGGCCGACCCGCCCGGCCCGCCGCCGGTGTGTCCCCAATAGGGCCCGGCCTGCCCGTCGCGTTCCACCATCAGGCCGAGGCCGTAGCCCGGCTCCACCCAGGGGCGCCCGCGCATCGTCCCCGGCACCGGGAGGGAGTCGTGCATCCGCGCCGCCAGGGCGACGGGGAGCAGGCCGCCTGCGAACAGCGCATGGAGAAGGCCGGCGATGTCCTCCGCCGTCGCGGCCACCACACCGTGGGCCACCCAGCCGGGATGGTAGAGGGCGGCCACGTCGGCGGGCGGACCGTCCTTGCCGCCGAGATAGGGGCTGGGGCCTGTCCACAGGCCGGACAGGTCGCCGCGCTCCGTCGGCACCGACCAGCCGGTCAAGGCCAGCGGACCGAACAGCTCGCGGTCGAGGGCCTGGGCGAAGGGCAGGCCGGTGGCCCGCTCCAGCACCCGCTTCGCCAGCAGATAGCCGATGTTGGAGTAGGAGAATTCCCGCCCCGGCGGGGCGAACAGGTCGGCGGCGCGGCAGCGCTCCAGGAAGCCGTCCTCGCTCCACGGCTCCTCGCCCGCCCGCACGGCGGCGTGATAGGCGGGGTTGCCGCCGTAATTGCGCAGGCCCGCGCGGTGGGCGAGGAGCTGGGCCAGGGTGATCCGGTTCGCCGCTGCGAAGTCCGGCAGCCAGCGGTCCAGCGGAGCGTCGGGGTCGATCAGGCCTTGCCCGCACAGGCGCAGCAGGGCGGCGGCGGTCAGGGTCTTGGTGATGCTGTAGACGAGGAATCGGGCTGTGACCGGCGGAGCCGCCGCGCCGCCGCGGGCGAAACCGGCGGTCCAGGAACGCGGACCCGAGCGGACCGCCACCACCGCGGCGCGGGCCGAGGCGGGGCCGTCGCCCTCGTCGAGACAGGCGACGAGGCGGTCGGTCAACAGATCGATGTGCCGGGTCGGAAGGGCGGCGTCAGTGTCCACGGAACCATCCCTCAAAAAACGAAGGCCCCCAGGGGTGGGGGCCTTCGCGTCGTCGGGTACCGGTCAGTCGCGCTTCACCGTATCGGCGTCGAGCGCCGCCTGGGCGGCGGCCAGGCGGGCGATCGGCACGCGGTAGGGCGAACAGGACACGTAATCCAGCCCGACCTTCTCGCAGAAGGAGATGGAGGCCGGGTCGCCGCCATGCTCGCCGCAGATGCCGAGCTTGATGTTCGGACGGACCTTGCGGCCGCGCTCCGTGGCGATGGCGATCAGCTCGCCCACGCCGTCCTGGTCCAGCGTCTGGAACGGGTCGTGCTCCAGGATGCCCTGGCGCTGGTACTCCGGCAGGAAGGCGCCGGCGTCGTCGCGCGACAGGCCGAAGGTCGTCTGGGTCAGGTCGTTCGTGCCGTAGGAGAAGAACTCCGCCGTCTCGGCGATCTCACCGGCCTTCAGCGCGGCGCGCGGCAGCTCGATCATCGTGCCGACCATGTACTCGAACGTGACCCCAGTCGAGTCCATGACCTCCTTGGCGACGCGGTCGACGACGGCCTTGAGGATGTCCAGCTCCTTCTTGGTGCCGATGAGCGGGATCATGACCTCCGGCATCACCGTCTCGCCCGTGCTCTTGGAGACCTCGGCGACCGCGCTGAAGATGGCGCGGGCCTGCATCTCGTAGATCTCGGGGTAGGTGATGCCGAGGCGGCAGCCGCGATGGCCGAGCATCGGGTTCGCCTCATGGAGCTGCACCACGCGGTGGTTCACCTTGAGCTGGTCGGTGCCGGTGGCCTTGGCGACCTCCGCCATCTCCGCCTCGGTGTTGGGCAGGAACTCGTGCAGCGGCGGGTCGAGCAGGCGGATGGTCACCGGCAGGCCCGACATGATGGTGAACAGCTCGGCGAAGTCCTTCTTCTGGAAGGGCTCCAGCTTGGCCAGCGCGGCGCGGCGGCCGGCCTCGGTCTCCGCCAGGATCATCTCGCGCACCGCGAGGATGCGGTCGGGGTCGAAGAACATGTGCTCGGTGCGCGACAGGCCGATGCCCTCCGCGCCGAACTTCCGCGCGGTGCGGGCGTCCAGCGGGGTCTCCGCGTTGGTGCGGATCTTCATGCGGCGCAGCGAATCGGCCCAGCCCATCAGCGTGGCGAAGTCGCCCGACAGCTCCGGCTGGATCGTCGGCACCTGGCCCAGCATCACCTCGCCGGTCGAGCCGTCGATGGTGACGATGTCGCCTTCCTTGATGGTGACGCCGCGGACCGACATGGTCCTGGTCTTGTAGTCCACGCGCAGGTCACCGGCGCCCGACACGCAGGCGCGGCCCATGCCGCGGGCCACCACGGCGGCGTGGCTGGTCATGCCGCCGCGGGTGGTCAGGATGCCGCGGGCGGCGTGCATGCCGTGAATGTCCTCAGGCGAGGTCTCCACGCGGCAGAGGATGACCGCCTCGCCCTGGCCGGCCAGCGTCTCCGCCTCGTCGGCGGTGAAGACGACCTTGCCCGAGGCGGCACCCGGCGACGCCGGCAGGCCCTTGGCGATGACCTTGCGCTCCGCCTTCGGGTCCAGCGTCGGGTGGAGGAGCTGGTCGAGCGAGGCCGGGTCGATGCGGCGCACGGCCTCCGCCTTGTCGATCAGCCCTTCCTCGGCGAGGTCGACGGCGATCTTCAGCGCCGCTGGGGCGGTGCGCTTGCCGTTGCGGGTCTGCAGCATGAACAGCTTGTTCTGCTGGACCGTGAACTCGATGTCCTGCATGTCGCGGTAGTGCTTCTCCAGCGTGAGGCGGACCTCGTTCAGCTGGTTGAAGACCTCCGGCATGACCTCTTCCATGGCGGGGAGGTCGGACTTGTTGGCCTCCTTGCCGGCGATGGTCAGGTGCTGCGGCGTGCGGATGCCGGCCACCACGTCCTCGCCCTGGGCGTTGACGAGGTATTCGCCGTAGAAGGCGTTCTCGCCGGTGGACGGGTTGCGGGTGAAGGCGACGCCGGTGGCGCAGTCGTTGCCCATGTTGCCGAACACCATGCACTGCACGTTGACGGCGGTGCCCCAGTCGGCGGGGATGTCGTGCAGCTTGCGGTAGGTGATGGCGCGGGCGTTCATCCAGGAGCCGAACACGGCGCCGACGGCGCCCCACAGCTGCTCCTGAACGTCCTGCGGGAAGGGCTTGCCGAGCTCGTGCTCGACGGCCTTCTTGTAGTCCTCGATGACGGCCTGCCAGTCGGCGGCGCTCAGGTCGGTGTCGAGGTTGTGGTTCTTGTCGCGCTTGTGGTTGTCCAGGATCTCCTCGAAGTGGTGGTGGTCAACGTCCAGCACCACGTTCGAGTACATCTGGATGAAGCGGCGGTAGCTGTCGTAGGCGAATCGGGCGTCGCCCGAGCGCTTGGCGAGGCCGGCGGCGGTCGCGTCGTTCAGCCCGAGATTCAGCACCGTGTCCATCATGCCCGGCATGGAGGCGCGGGCGCCGGAGCGCACCGAGACCAGCAGCGGGTTGGCCGGATCGCCGAAGGTGGCGCCCATGGCCTGCTCCAGCCCCTTCACCGCGCCGTCCACCTGGGCCTTCAGCTCCGGCGGATAGTTGCGGCCGTTGGCATAGAAATAGGTGCAGACCCCAGTCGTGATGGTGAAACCCGGAGGAACCGGGAGGCCCAGATTGGCCATCTCGGCCAGATTGGCTCCCTTGCCGCCGAGCAGGTTCTTCATGTCCGCCCGGCCTTCGGTGGCATCGGCACCGAAGCAGTAAACCCACTTGTTCTCGCCCTGGCTCGCCATCGTGAAATCCTCGTTCACCTCTATGGTCGTCCGGCCGTCGGCTGTGCGGGGAACCGGTGAAGATCAGCCCGGCGAACGGGTGTCCTTCTGGTATGACCGCGCAACCGCATCCGATGGAGCCCCTTCTAGCCCCCCGCGGAAGGAGAACACAAGACGATCCGTTGCATAGCGTGAGCGCGACGGTGCTGATCCCATTTATGCCACGGCGCGCAAAAGGGGCAGGCCGGACGGTTGGGGTGCTGCTAAGGGGTTGATAAATCCCCTCTCCCGCCCCGGGAGAGGGTGCCCGCGAAGCGGGCGGGTGAGGGTAAAGCCGAGGATCAAATTGCTGATTCTTGCCGGGACCCTCACCCTCCCGCCGCTTTGCGGCGGGTCCCTCCCTCTCCCGGGGCGGGAGAGGGGGTGGGGTTTCAAGGCCCCCGTGCCAGATCCAGCACGGCGTCGGTGGCCGGCGGGGGCGGGCGTTCGCGGTCGGCGCCGCGGCGGCTGCGGAAGGTCCGGAAGGCGATGGCCATCCAGGTGCCGTGAAAGGCGAGGCCGCAGAGCAGGACGATCTCCCCCGGCACCGGCCCGATTGTCGCCCGCGCGAACAGCTCGTCCAGGCTCGACAGCGGCACCGGGTGGATCATCAGCTTGCCGAGATAGGCCACCACCTGGATCAGGAAGATCCAGCCGTAGTTCCGCCGCAGCCGGCGGCCCACCGCCTCCAGGTAGGTGATGTGCAGGTTGGGGTGCTGGTAGTCCTGGAACAGCGTCTCGTTCCAGCCCCGGGCGAACTGGTCGCCCTGGCCGCGCAGGATGGGGCCGAGAAAGTACAGCTCCAGCACATGGGCGCGGATTCGCCAGAAGTCGAAGAAGCGGTAGCGCCGCGCCTCGATGTAGAGGAACACGGCGACCAGAAGCCCCACCAGCACCAGCGGCAGGGGGGAGGCGGTGGCGCTGCTGAAGGTCAGCGACAGGGCGATGCCGGTGGTCACCACCGCCCAGTTGGTGGTGGCGTCCAGCCGCGTGCGCCAGACGGTGCTGCGGTAGATCTCGGCCCTGTAGAGATGCGACAGGGCCGTGACCTCGGCCGAGGTGTAGTGGGTCTTGGGTGCTTTGGCGGCGATGTCGTCCATGCTCGGCGTCCTCCCCCCTTGGCGTTTCTTGCGCAGGGGCCGGAGACGCCGGCGCGTCAGTGGGCGCCGCCGTCGGCCTCCAGCCCCAGCCGGTCGAACAGCCGCCGGTCGGCCTCATGCTCCGGGTTGCCGGTGGTCAGCAGCTTGTCGCCATAGAAGATGGAGTTCGCGCCGGCGTAGAAACAGAGCGCCTGACCCTCGTCGCTGAGCGAGCGGCGGCCCGCCGACAGGCGGACGTAGGAGCGCGGCATCAGGATGCGGGCGACCGCGATGGTGCGGATGAACTCGAAGGCGTCCAGCGCGTCGACGCCGCCCAGCGGGGTGCCGGCGACCGACACCAGCTTGTTGATCGGCACGCTCTCCGGCTGCGGCGACAGGTTCGCCAGTGTCTCCAGCAGGCCGGCGCGGTCGGTGCGGCTCTCCCCCAGCCCGACGATGCCGCCCGAGCAGACCTTCAGCCCGGCGTCGCGGACGTTGGCCAGCGTGTCCAGCCGGTCGCGGTAGCTGTGGGTGGAGACGATCTGCTCGTAGAACTCCTCCGACGTGTCGAGGTTGTGGTTGTAGTAGTCGAGCCCGGCGTCCTTCAGCGCGTCGGCCTGCGGGCGGGTCAGCATGCCCAGCGTCATGCAGGCCTCCAGCCCCATCTCCTTCACGTCGCGGACGATGTTGGCCAGCTTCTCGACGTCGCGGTCCTTCAGCTCCCGCCACGCGGCGCCCATGCAGAAGCGGCCGGCGCCCGCCTGCTTGGCCTTCTCCGCGGCGGCGCGCACCTGGGCGCGGTCCAGCAGCTTCTCCGCCCCGACGCCGGTGTCGTACTTCACGCTCTGCGCGCAGTACTTGCAGTCCTCCTGACAGCCGCCGGTCTTGATGTTCAGCAGGGTGGAGAGCTGGACCTTGTTCGGGTCATGGTGCTGGCGGTGCGTCTTGTGGGCGCGGTGCAGCAGCTCCATGAAGGGCAGCTCGAACAGGGCCAGGATGTCGTCGCGGGTCCAGCGCCGGGCGGTGGTGGAGGCGGTGGCATCCGCGGTCTGCATGGCGGTGTCGGGCATGGTCGGTCCTCGGGTGGAAAAGCGAATCAGAGAAGGGTGTCCGCGGCGTCGCGGATCGCGGCGTAGGCGCGGTCCAGCTGCCCGTCCGTCACGCAGTAGGGCGGCAGCAGGTATATCACGGGGCCGAGCGGGCGCAGCAGCAATCCCCGCTCCAGGAAGAAGCGCTTCAGCGTCTGCCCGACCGCGGCGGTGTAGCCCTGCGCGTCGGTCACCTCGATGGCGGCGATGGTGCCTATGACGCGCCCGCGCGACAGCTTCGGGTGGCTGGACAGGTCGGCGATGGCGGCGCGGTGCCGCGCCTCGATGCGCGCGAGGTTGGCGGTGGTCTCCGCCGAGGTGGTCAGGTCGAGCGAGGCCAGGGCGGCGGCGCAGCCCAGCGGGTTGGCGGTGAAGCTGTGGCCGTGGGCGAAGGCCCGGTCGAAGCCGGCGCCGAGGAACGCCTCGTAGATCGAAGCGCCGCAGGCGGTGACCGACAGCGGCAGGAAACCGCCGGTCAGCCCCTTGGACAGGCAGATCAGGTCCGGTGCGACCCCGGCCTTCTGGCTGGCGAACAGGGCGCCGGTGCGGCCGAAGCCGGTCATCACCTCGTCGAAGATCACCAGACCGCCCGCCGCCCGCACCCGCGCCGCCATGGCCCGCAGGAACTCCGGACGGCAGAAGCGCATGCCCGACGCGCCCTGGACCAGCGGTTCGATGATGACGGCGACCAGCTCCGCCCCGTTGGCGGCCAGCCAGCGATCGAGCCAGTCCAGCGCCGCGGCCTCCTTGGCCTCGACCTCCGGGTCGCCGTCCCAGGTGGCCGGGTAGGGCATGCGGTCGACGGCGAACAGCAGCTCTTGGAACGGCGCGTAGAAGCCGGAACCAACCCCCGCCGCCATCGCGCCGAAGGTGTCGCCGTGGTAGCTGCCCTCGAAGGCGAGGAAGCGCCGGCGCTGCCCCTCACCTTGGTTGCGCCAGTACTGCCAGGCGAGCTTCAGCGCCACCTCCACCGCCGTCGAGCCGTTGTCGGAGTAGAAGACGCGGCCGAGGCCGCCCGGCAGCACTTCGGCCAGCCGGGCGGCGAGGCGGGCGGCGGGGCTGTGGGTGAAGTCGGCGAAGATCACCTGCTCCAGCCGGTGCGCCTGCTCCGCGATGGCCCCGGCGATGGCCGGGTGGGCGTGGCCGTGCAGGTTCACCCACCAGGAGGAGATGAGGTCCAGGATCTCCCGCCCGTCCTCGGTGAACAGGCTGACCCCCTTGCCGTGGGTGACGGCCAGCGGCTCCGGCGCGGTCTGCGCCTGGGTGAAGGGGTGCCAGACGTGGCGCCGATCCAGGGCGATGGTGTCGAGAGAAACGGTGTCGGTCATGGAAACACGCTGTCGAAGGAAGGGATGAGCGCCGCCGCGTCCGCGACGGTTTCGGCGTCGATTCGGTCGAGGGTTGGAATTTCGGCCAGCACGCGGACCTTGCCGAACCGCTCGATGGCGGCTCGGTTGCCGGGGTTGGGCGGGCCGTTCAGAACCACTCCGGTAACCGCCAGCCCGCGCGCCCGCAGCGCCTCCAGGCTGAGCAGCGTGTGGTTGATGGTGCCGAGCGTGCTGCGCGCCACCAGCACCACCGGCAGGCCGAAGCGGGCGATCAGGTCGATGATGAAGACGTCCTCCGTCACCGGCACCAGCAGCCCGCCGGCCCCCTCCACCACCAGCGGACGGTCGGTGTCGGGCAGAGCCAGGGCGCCGGGGTCGATGGCGGCGCCCTCCAGCTCCGCCGCGGCGTGGGGGGACAGCGGCTCGGCCAACGCGTAGGCCGGCGGATGCACGCGTTCGGCAGGCAGGTCGGCGAGGGCGGCGACGGTGGGGGTGTCGCCGGCCTCGTCCTTCAGGCCGGTTTGCAGGGGCTTCCAATAGGCGGCGTCCCAGGCCCGCGCGAGGCACGCGGACACCAGCGTCTTGCCGACGCCGGTGTCGGTGCCGGTGACGAACACCCCGCGGGGCCGGGCGCCATCCTTGCGGAACAGGCCGTAGGCGATGTGGTGGGTCATGGTCAGTCCTTCCGGCCGTTCCAGCCGGCGCAGCACGCGGCGCAGGGCGCCCGGCGGCAGGGGGCGGCGGCCCTCCGCCGGCAGATGGGCGCCGATGCCCTTCAGTTCGGCCAGGAACTCCAGCCCGTCGGCGTGACGGCGGAGCAGCCGCTCCTCCTCCACCGATCCATTGCCCCCGGCGGGCCACAGCCGGTCGAGGGCGTGGCGGGTGGGGTAGGGGGGAATCCCGGTCTCCAGTCCCAACGCATGGTGAGCCTCCCGCCACTCCCGGAAACTGTCGGCGGCGAGTGTTGCGACGGCGATTCGCCCACCGGGCGCCAGCAATTCTGCCCAGCGCGCCAGGGCGGAGGCAGGATCGCGGAACCATTGCAGGGCGAGGCTGGACACGATCAGGTCGAAGGGGCCGTCGAGGTCGGGCTGTTCCCCGTCCACGATCCGGAACTCGGAATCGGTCGGGCCGCCCAGCGCGGCACGGCAGCGCGCCAGCATGTCCGGTGACAGATCGGTGAGCAGCCAGTCCGCCGGTCCGATCCGCTCGCGCAGGGAACGGCTGAGGAAGCCGGTGCCGCAGCCGATCTCCAGCACGCGGGGGCGGGGCGGCAAGGGCAGACGGGCGACGCGTTCCGCCAGACGCTCCGCCGCGACGCGTTGCATGGCGGCGTGCTCCTCGTAGCGGGGGGCGGCCTTGCCGAAGGCGGCGGCGATGGCGGCCTTGCGCGGGTCGATGGTCATGCCGTCAGTCCGGCGGCGAAGGCGGCGATCCGCTCCGCGCACCAGCCCGGTGCGGTCAGCGGCAGCAGATGCCCGCCGTCCGGGTGCCATTCGACCGAAATTCCGCCGCATCCATCATCCCCTCTCCCCTCTGGGGAGAGGGTTAGGGTGAGGGGGGCCTGCGCTGCCTGATCGTTCGGTTCCCCGAGAACCCCCTCACCCGGCGCCTTCGGCGCCACCCTCTCCCCGGAGGGGCGAGGGACAGAGTGGTCGCGAAACGCCTGTTTGGTCATGGCCGGCGGCACGATGGGGTCCTGCCCGCCGGCCAGGGCCAACGCCGGACCGGTGAGCGCGTCGCGGGCGTCCCAGTCGCGCAAGGCCCGCAGGGCTTCGCCCAACCGCTCAGGGTCCAGTCCGCCGGGCGGCGGAGCCTCATCGCCGCAGCGGCGCAGGAAGTCGGCGGTCACCGCCTCCGGTGCTGTGTCGAAGCGCGCGATCATGCGGTCCAACAGCCGGCGCGGCGTGGCGGGGGTAAAGCCGTCGCCCTCGGTGAAGCGCGGGAAGCCATTGACCAGCACCAGCCCGTCCCAGGCGAAGGGCCGCTCGTGCAGCAGCCACAGCCCCCCGAAGGAATGGCCGACCGCGACGATGGGGCGCCCGGCGGGAAGATCGGGAAGCGACGGCGGGCCATAGAAGCCGAGATCCACCGCCACGCTCTCCCCCTCGGGAAGGGCGTTCCGCACCCCGCCCCAGACGGCGGGGCCGAACCCCCAGCCATGGACGAAGACGAACAGTGGTGCGGTCATTGCGGGCTCCAGGCGTCGGCCACCGCGCTCACCAACGTCTCCAGGTCGGCGTCCGTGTGGGCGGTGGACAGGGCGAAGCGCAGGCGGCTGGTGCCCGGCGGCACGGTCGGTGGGCGGATGGCGATGCCCAGGATCCCGCGCTCCTCCAGCCGCCGGCTGAGCGCAAGAGCGTCCTCCTCCGCTCCGGTGATGGCCGGGACGATCTGGGTGCTCGACCCCGCCGTGGCGATGCCCAGCCCGTGGAAGGCGGCGCGCAGCCGTTCGGCCATAGCCTGGAGCCGGGCGCGCTCGGCGTCCAGCGTCGGCACGAGGTCGAGCGCGGCGTCCATGGCCCCTAGCACGGCGGGCGGCAGGGCGGTGGCGTAGATCAGCCCGCCGCAGCGGTTCACCAGATAGTCGCAGAGCGCCCCGGACCCCGCCACATAGGCGCCGAAGCCGCCCAGCGCCTTGCTGAAGGTGCCCATGGCGAGGTCCACGCGCCCGCCGCCCAGCGCCGCCAGCCCCATCCCGCGCGGGCCGAGCACGCCGGTCGCGTGCGCCTCGTCGAGGAACAGGAAGGCGCCGTGCCGCTCCGCCAGCGCGGCCAGTGCCGGCACGTCGGCGCGGTCGCCGTCCATGCTGAAGACGCTCTCCGTCACGATGAAACGCGTTCCCGGCTCGCCCGCGCGCTGGGCCAAAAGGCTGTCCAGATGGTCGAGGTCGTTGTGGCGGAAGCGGATCTGCCGCACCCCGGCGGCGGCGCAGCCATGGTGCAGGCTGGCGTGGTTCAGCCGGTCGGTGAAGACCAGCGCGTCACCGCCCAACAGCTCGCGATCGAACAGGGCCGGCAGGATGGCGGCGTTGGCCTGCCAGCCGGAATTGAACAGAAGCGCCGCTTCCGTGCCCTTCTGTCGGGCGAGCTTCGCCTCGACCTCCGCATGAAGCTCCAGCGTGCCGCAGACGAGGCGCGACGCCGTGGCCCCCGCGCCCCAGCGTTGCGCCCAGTCGCAGGCGCGCTCCACCAGCCTGGGATGGGAGGCGAGGCCGAGATAGTCGTTGCTGGAGAAGTTCAGCAGCGTCCGCCCGCCGCGCCGGATGCGCCCCGCCCCCTCCGGGCGCACGGGCAGCAGGGTGCGGCGCGTGTGGCGCTGGTCGAGGCGGTCGAGATGCTGGCGGAACAGCGGGTCGAGCAGGGACATGATGCGGGGGTGATAGCAGAGCGTGCCGCTGGGGCGAAAGGTCCGATTGGCACAGGTGCCCCGACGCTTCGGCGGCGGTAGACTGGCGTGGCCATGCCGCCCGATCCGCAATTCCACGACCGCCCCGACACGCTGCCGCCCGAGCCCGGCGCCTATGTGCTGCTGATCGCGCTGGAGCGCGAACTGCCGCTTCGCCTCCCCGGCAAGCCGGAGCGCGTGCTGGCGCCGGGCCGCTACCTCTATTGCGGCAGCGCGCGCGGGCCGGGTGGCCTGCGGGCACGGGTCGGGCGCCATTTCCGCCACGACAAGCCGGAGCGCTGGCACATCGACCGGCTGACCGCGGTCGGCCGGATGCTCGGCGCCTGGATCGTTCCGGGCGGCGACGAATGCGCCCTGGTCGCGGCGCTGTCCGGCCTGCCGGTGCCGGTCCCCGGTTTCGGCAGCAGCGATTGCCGCCGTTGCGCCAGCCATCTGATGAATTGGCCGGAAGGGGCCTCGATGCCGCTTTCAGGGCCGCAGTTTTGAGGCTCCGGACGGGGGGCGAAGCGGGAATTGAGGCGAATTGCTTGGTTCGACCGACTTCCGGAGGTTATAGTCCCCCGTCATCGGGAGGCGGGCATGAAGACATTGACCCATAACCGCCGGGATATCCTCCGGGCTTTCGGGGGTGCCTTCGGGACCGCGGCCATGCTTCTGACGGCGCCCCAGGCGTTGGGGCAATCGGCACCGTCCACTCTTGCACCGCCCAATCTGGGCGTCGGCGTCCTCTATTGCGGCGACCGCACGGATTTCGGCTTCAACCAGGCCCATGCGGAGGCCGCCCGCGCCCTGACCGGCCTGCCCGGCCTGCGGCTGGAGGAGCGGGAGCACGCCGCCGGCACGCTGGCCGCCACGGCGGAGGAATTGGTCGGACCCCAGGGTTGCCGGATCGTCATCGTCACCGCCGCGGGCGACGCCCTGCCGGGGTTGCTGGCCCAGGCCGACGCCCACCGCGACACGGTGTTCCTGTTTTCCGGCGCACCGCTGGACCGCGACCGGTTGCCGATCAACACGGGATTCTTCGAAGGCTATCTGGAGGAAGCGCAGCATATCTCCGGCCTCGTCGCCGGTTACGCCAGCCGGGCGAAGACCATCGGCCTCGTCGCGTCCCATCCCGCGCCGGAGGTGCTGCGCTGCGTGAACGCTTTTGCGCTGGGCGCCCGGCGCGCCGATTCCGCCACCGCGCTGCGCGTCGCCTTCGTCGGCGAGACGGCGACGCCGCGGCAGGTCGCGGAGGCCGCCCGCGCATTGGCTGAGGGCGGCGCCGACGTGCTGGCCGCCCAGCTCGACGGGCCCCGCCCGGTCTGCGAGGTGGCGGAGGCCCACGGCATCCTGTGCTGCGGCCTGCACACCGACCTGTCGGCCTTCGCCCCGCAGGGCTTCCTGACCGGGGCCGAATGGGCCTGGGAGAAGGCCTACGCCGAGACCGTCGCGCTGATCGCCGCGGGCAAGCCGTGGAAGCATCTGCGCCAGGGCGGCTTCGATCAGGGCTTCGTCCGCAACACCCCTTACGGACCGGCGGTGGGGGTGGAGGCACGGGCGCACGCCGACGCGGCGCGGATGCAGCTCGCCAACGGCAACGCCGCCGTCTTTCGCGGGCCGATCCAGGACAACACCGGGCGGACGGTGGTCGCCAAGGGCAAGGCCCTGCGCGGCGGTGACGCGGAGCTTGGCCGCATGGTCTGGCTGGCCGACGGCGTCACGGAGGTCGGACGCTGATTCTCACATCCCGCTTCGTTCCGTCCAGCCGCAGGCGGTCAGCGCGTCCCGCATGTGCGGTGGGGGTGGCGCCACGGCGGTGACCGGCTCGCGGTCGAAGGCCATGGTGAAGGTGACCGACCGTGCCAGCAGATGCAGGTTTCCCGGCGGCACGCGCACCGGGCCGTAATAGGGCTCTCCCACCAGCGGGCAGCCGATGGCCGCGCTGTGGACACGGAGCTGGTGCGTGCGCCCGGTCCGCGGCCGAAGCTCCAGCCACGCCCTTCCGTTTCCGGTTCCCAGCACCCGGTACTCGGTGACGGCGGGTTGGCCGGTGGGGTGCGTCACGATGTTCCAGGCGCCGGGGATCAGCAGCTTCAGCAGCGGGAAGTCGATGACTCCCTCCGCCTCCTCCGGAATGCCCTCGCTGACCGCCCAGTAGGTTTTCTCGACATGGCCGGCGGCGAACATGTCGCCCATCCGTTTCAGCGCCCAGAGCGACCGCCCGAGCACGAGGCAGCCCGCCGTGTCGCGGTCCAGCCGGTGGGCCAGCCGCGGCGGCGTGCCGTCCCCCTCCGCCAGGAAGGGCAGGTAGAGGTCGAGATGGTCGGTGATCCGCCCGGCCTTGTGCACGGCCAGCCCGGCGGGCTTGTCGATGATGAAGACGTCCTCATCCTCGTGCAGGATGCGGGCGCGCAGCGTGGCGGGGGTGAAGGTGGGTCCGGCGTCGCTCATGGGCGCACCCAAGCACGGCGCGGGGGGAGGGGCAAGCCCGCCGGCTGTTTCGCGTCGCGGAACCCTATCGGCGCACAGTCTGTTGCCCAACGGGCGGCGTCGTGGACGAGTCTGGATGGACGAGTCTGGACCCATGCCGCCGCGCCGCCCATCTTTACGGAATGAAGACTCACCGTGGCGAAGGGATGCGGGCGATGGCTGAACGCGACAATCTGCCGGCGCAGCAGCGGTCCACCCAGACCGAGGTGGACGACTTCCTGAGCCGTGTGGCGGCCCTGCCACGGGCGACGGGGGGGCCGCGCGGGCGGCTGATGTTCGCCATGGATGCCACGGCCAGCCGCGAGCCGACCTGGGACCGCGCCTGCCAGATCCAGGGGGAGATGTTCCAGGCGACCTCGGCGCTGGGCGGGCTGGACATCCAGCTGGTCTATTACCGCGGATTCCGGGAGTGCCAGGCCAGCCCGTGGGTCGGCAACGCGCAGGATCTGCTGCGGCGGATGACCGCGGTGTCCTGCATGGCCGGCCAGACCCAGATCGCGCGTGTGCTGGGGCATTGCATCAAGCAGACGCGGGACCGCAAGGTCAACGCGCTGGTCTTCGTCGGCGATTGCATGGAGGAGGACGTCGATCAGCTCGCCCATCAGGCGGGCCAGTTGGGGCTGTTGGGGGTGCCGGTCTTCATGTTCCACGAGCGGGGGGATCTGATCGCCAAACGCGCCTTCCAGACCATCGCGCGGCTGAGCGGCGGAGCCTATTGCCCGTTCGACGGCTCGTCCGCCCAGCAACTGCGGGATCTGCTGAGCGCGGTCGCCGTCTACGCGGCGGGCGGCCGGGCGGCGCTGGAGCATTACAGCCGCGGACGGGGTGACGCGGTGCGGCTCCTCACCAGCCAACTCGGAAGCGGGCAGGGGGGACGCGGGGAGCAAACCCATGCATCATAGGGCAGGATTCGGCTAGCGATGGGGCAGAGCGGGATGTTTGGGTTTTTTCTCCTGGGCATCGCTCTGGTGGCGGGCCTCGCCATGCTGGCCCGCGTCTTCGTGTCCGCGGACCCGCGCACGCTTGCCACGGCGGTGCGTTATGGCGGCATCGCGCTGGCGGCCGTGACGGTCGTCATCCTGACTCTGACCGGGCGGCTGGGCACCGCCATAATGCTGGGGGCGCTGGCCTTTCCGTTGCTGACGCGCTGGCGGACGCTGCGTGACGCCCTTCGCCCGTCGTCCTACAGGAGCTCGGGGGGCGTGCAGACCTCGCAAATCGAGACGCTCTATCTGCGGATGACGCTGCAGCACGACACCGGGGCGATGGCGGGGGAGGTGCTTCACGGGGCTTGGCGCGGGCGGACGCTGGAGTCGCTGACCCTGGGTCAACTGCTGGCGCTGCTGGAGGAGTGCCGGCGCGACGATCCGCAGTCTGCCTCCGTCCTGGAAGCGTGGCTGGAGCGTGCCCGTCCCGGCTGGCAGACGGCCGAGGAACAATCCGCTGGCTCATCAAACAATCCCGGTTCGAAGGACAATGGCGGCGGTCGTGGCGGTGGTTCTATGACCCGTGACGAGGCCTATGATATTTTGGGGCTGTCCCCTGGAGCCACACCCGAACAGGTAAAGGACGCCCACCGAAGGCTGATGATGAAAGTGCATCCAGATCATGGGGGGTCCACCTATTTGGCCGCCAAGATCAACCAAGCGAAGGATTTGCTGCTGCGCAACTAACCTTTTGCCGGGTTACGGAAGGGGAGTTGCGTCACCGAATTGCCTGTGGCAGAAAGCTGGACGAGCGTTTTGCAAACCTGCGAATCGTCTCCATATTCGAAGTATTTCCTCAAGCAACCACAAGAGAACCCCAATGCGAAAGCCTGTGCGCAAGGTGGTGTTCCCCGTCGCCGGTCTCGGTACGCGCTTTCTGCCGGCGACCAAGGCGATTCCAAAGGAAATGCTGCCTTTGGTCGACCGGCCTCTGCTCCAGCATGCCGTGGAAGAGGCGCGGGCCGCCGGCATCGAGGATTTCGTGTTCGTCACGGGCCGCAGCAAGCGCGCCATCGAAGACCATTTCGACACCGACACGGAACTGAACCGCACCCTTGAGGAGCGCGGCAAGCAGGACGCCCTTGATGTGGTGCGCGACAGCGAGATCGCGCCGGGCCGCTGCTTCTACACGCGCCAGCAGGTCCCGCTGGGCCTTGGCCACGCGGTGTGGTGCGCGCGGGCGGTGATCGGCAACGACCCCTTCGCCATCGTCCTGCCCGACGACTTCGTCCAAGGCGACACCCCCTGCCTGAAGCAGATGGTGGACGCCTACAACGAGGTGGGCGGCAACATCGTCGCCGTCGTGGATGTCCCGCGTGAGCGGACCAGCAGCTACGGCATCCTGGACGTGGAGAAGGACGACGGCCGTCTGGCCACGGTCCGCGGCCTCGTCGAGAAGCCGAAGCCGGAAGAGGCGCCCTCCACCCTGTCGATCATCGGCCGCTACATCCTGCAGCCGGAGGTGTTCGACCATCTGGAGAAGCAGCAGCGCGGCGCCGGCAACGAGATCCAGCTCACCGACGCCATGGCCAAGCTGATCGGCACGCAGCCCTTCCATGGCCTGCGCTTCGAAGGCACCCGTTACGACTGCGGCGACAAGGTCGGCTTCATCGAGGCCACGCTCGCCCATGCGCTGCGTCGTCCGGACATGGCGGACAAGGTCCGCGACATGCTGCGCAAGTACTGCTGACGCGGAGGGCCGGCGGGGAAAGGGCCCTCTCCTTTTCCCGTCGGCCGGGCGCTCTCAGCGCGCGCCGGCGGCCCGGCGCGGCGTGCGCGCGGCCTCCTCCGGCGCGGCGGAGCGGCGGAAGGTGCTGAGTTCGGGGATGCGGTTCACCGACAGGCCGGCGACCCGGCAGGGCACCACCTCCAACACCTGGAATCCCGCCTTGCGCGGGTAGCGGGCGCTGACGCGCTCGCGCACCTCCCGTTCCGTTTCGGCGGTCAGAAGACAGCGGCGGATGCCAACCCAGCCGCGCTGGCCCGTCATCACCGTGGCGTCGCTCGGCACATGGCGCACCGCGGCTTCCCAGAACCGGCCCGGACGGGGTTCGGAGCGGTCGAAGACGTGATAGCGCACGACCGGCGCCGCCTGTCTGGCGTCCAGCTCGTTCAGGGCGGCCTGCATGTCCTGTTCCGCCTTCAGAGCGCGTTTCTCGGCTTCGGCGTGCTTCTGGGCGACCTGGGAGTAGGCGGTGGCGATGTCCTCCACGTCCTTTCCCACCTCCTCCATCTTCTCGCGGATGCGCAGCTGGGCCTGCCGCAGACCTTCCAACTGACGCCGCCAATAACGGTTGGACAGCACCGTCAGCACCATCAGTCCGAGGCTGAGATAGAGCATCATCCCGGTCATGCCGGCGCTCCTTCCGCGTCGGGGTCGGGCGCCTGGGCGAGCGGGACGACCATGGTCGGCAGGACGCCGTTCTTCACGGTGAAGGCGACACGCGCCATCGCCGCCGCCTGATCGACGGAGTAGGTCCAGACATGGGCGACGTTCGGATAGCTCCAGATCTGGCGGGCGAAGATCACGTCGCGCCGTTCGATGGAGGGGAACTCGTCCTGCACGGTCAGCCGCACCCAGAAACAACCGGCCTCCTCGCCGTCGCCCAGCTCATGGACGAACTCCACCTTGGTGAGTTCCAGCGCCCTGATCTCCGACAGCGCCTTCTGCCGTCGCCCGTTGCATTCGGTGGTGCGGGCCTGGAAGGCGGTCATTTCCTCCTGCCGCTGTTCCAGCTTGCGGGTCCATTCGCCCAGCGCCGTCTTCTTCCGGTCGTGCTGGCGCATCATCATGGTCTGGCGCGCCTTCTCCGACGTGATCTGCCCGACGTCGATGACGATGGACAGGCCGAGCGCCGCGGCGCTGGTGACCAGCAGAAGCATGCCCAGGAACTCGGCCGATAGAACCATTGGTGTACCTTATGGTTGCGGCGGAAGCTTCGCGTGGTCTTTATTGAGTACCGGGTTTCACGACTTGGCACCGCGGTATTCCGTCGCATGGGCCGCCGGATGCAGACAGGAATATGTCCGGCACTTGCAACAAACGGTCGATCGGCCTGAATCCCATTGATCTTTTCGGACCCATGCGCAAGCGTTCGGCCACAATGTCGCAGTGCTTGGACACAGTCCTGAAATGTTGTGCACTCCGGTCACGGGACTGACATTTCCACATTTCAAGGGGAGGACCCATGCTGGACCTGATGATCCGCAGCGACGAGGCGCTGGACACCGTCCGCCGCACCTTTCCGGTGGCGCTCGGCGATTACGCGATGCCGGCCGGGGGCACCGGGCTGGTGATCATCGACGAGGTGAAGGGGTTCGCCGCCGTCGGTTGCGGTCCGCTCGCCCCGGCGGCGCCGAACGCCCAGGTCGACCGCATGATCGCCGAGACGGACCGTCTGGCCCGCCGCTTCGCCGGGGCCGGCTGGCCGATCTGCGTCTCGCTGGACCGCCACGCCCCGGACAAGCCGGAACCGCCCTATCCCCCGCACTGCTTGGTCGGCACCGGCCATGACGAGCTGGTGTCCGAGCTGGCCTGGCTCGAGTCGGAGCCGTCGGCGACCTTGATCGCCAAGGATTGCATCAATTTCTTCATCGGCGCGACCGAAATGGGCGCGGATGGCAAGGCCGGGCGCAACCGGCTGGTGGACTGGGTCAACGGCAATCGGCTGGTGTCGGTCGTCACGGTGGGCATATGCACCGACGTGTGCGTGATGGATTTCGTCCTGACCCTGCTGTCCGCGCGCAACCACGGCATGATGCCGACGCTGAAGGACGTGGTGGTCTACGAGCCGGGCTGCGCCACCTACGACCTGCCGGCGGAGACGGCGCGGGACCTCGGCCTGCCCGAGACGGCGGCCCACCCGCAGGAGCCGGCGCACCACATGGGCCTCTACATGATGGCGTCGCGCGGCGCGCTGCTGGTCGACACGCTGCGCTGAGGCGAGACAAATCAGGGCTTTCGCTTTTTCCAAACGGCTCTGGTAACATCCCTGCGTGGCAAGGGTCCCGATCGTTCAACCGGCTGTCCTTTGCCGGCGGGAACGGACGGACGGCGCGGAGACGTCGCACGTGGAAGAGCGCTATCTGAGGGCGATCCGCAACGCGCTGGTCAAGCATCAGCAATGGCTGACGCGCGACCCCAGCATGAAAGGGCGCTGCGCCGACCTCAGCTTCCACAACCTGTCGGGCCTGGGGCTGCGCCGCATCAACCTCAGCGGCGCCAAACTCAGCGGCGCGAACCTGAACAGCGCCCGGCTGAACGGGGCCGTTCTGTCGCGCACCGACCTGTTCGGCGCCGATCTGTCCAAGGCCGACCTCACCGGCGCGTCGTTGGAGGGTGCCGACCTGCGGGGCGCGCGGGTGGAGGGCGCCATGATGGAGGAGGCCAACCTGCGCGGCGCCGACCTGCGCAAGGGCATGATGCTGGGCGCGGACGAGCGCAAGCCGGCGGGCAACGCCGACGGCAGCACCACCTTCATCGGCTCCAAGATGGCCCGCGCCATTCTGTCCGACGCGCGTCTGGCACAGTGCGACTTTTCCGGCTGCGATCTCTGCGGCGCGACCTTTTCCGGCAGCGACATGACCGGAACCATCCTGATCGGCGCCAACCTGATCGGCGCGGTGATGGAGCGGGTGGAGATGCAGGGCGCCCTGCTGTGCGGCGCCCGGCTGGACGACGAGTTGCGCCAGACGCTGGAGCGGCGCGGCATCGACGTCGACGGCACCGGGCTGGTCAGCCTCGCCGGGCGGATGGCCGACAGCATTTCCGCCCACCAGCTCTGGGTCGAGCGCAACGCCGCCGCCGGCCTGCGGCTGGAGATGCAGCGCGTCGACCTGCGCGGCTACAACTTCGCCAACCAGCTCCTGGCCGGCAGCGTGATGCGCTTCTGCGGGCTGCGCGGGGCGGACTTTTCCGGGGCGAAGCTGGTGATGGCGGACCTGTCCTACTGCGACCTGCGCGAGGCGGATTTCACCAGCGCCGACCTGTCCGGCTGCAACCTGCGCGGCGCCAATCTGGCGGGGGCGAAGCTGTGGCGGGCGCGGCTGCGCCCGGTGGACCTCGCCGGGGACGGCAGCCGCCTGTGGCCGACCAACCTCGCCGAGGCCAGCCTGACCGGCGCCGACCTGCGCGACACCAGCCTCGCCCGCGCCATCCTGCACGGCACCGACCTGACGCGCATCCGCGCCACGGCGGAGACCCTGCGCGGCGCCGACCTGAGCTTCGCCGTCGGGGTCGAGCCGCAATACGCCTGAGGCGGTTTTACGAGGCCTCCGCCACCCGGATGCGGCCCTGGATGATGCCTTCGCGCGCCTCCTCCAAACGGTCCTTCATGGCGGGGGTTACCAATGCGCGGTTGTTGTCGTCCAGCGCGTAGTCGACGCCGCGCTCGGCCAGCCCGAGGGCGCGCGGGCCGGGGGCCCAGGCGCCGCTGCGGCCCTCCCCGAAGGCGCGCTCCACCGCCAGATCCACCCGCTTCAGCATCGAGGTCAGGATGGTGCCGGGGTAGAGGTGGTTCTGGTTGCTGTCCACCCCGATGGCGAGGCGCCCGCCGTCCTTGGCCGCCGCGAAGATGCCGAAGTTGGACACGCCGGCCCCGGCGAACACCACGTCGGCGCCGCGCTGGAACTGGGCCTTCGCCAGCTCCGCTCCGGTGGTCGGGTCGTTGAAGGCGGCGGGGGTGGTGCCGACGAAATTGACCAGCAGGCCGATGTCCGGTCGGGCGTGGCGGGCGCCCTGCTGGAACCCGGCGATGAATTTGCGGATCAGCGGGATGTCCAGCGCCCCGATGAAGCCGACCGTCCCCGTCCGCGAGGCCATGGCCGCCAGCATGCCGACGAGGAAGGACCCTTCCTGCTCCTTGAAGGTCACGGACTGGACGTTCGGCGCCTCCACCACCGCATCGACCAGGGTGAAGCGGACGGCGGGGTGTTTCGGCGCGAGGCTGGCGAGCGGGGCGGCGTAGTAGAAGCCGATCAGCGCGAGGTCGGTCACGCCGCGGCGCAGCAGGGCGGCCACCGCCTGATCGAACTGCGCCGCGCTGGCCGGCAGATAGTCGCGGTAGGCGACCCCGGTGGCCTCCTTGAACCGCTCCGCCCCCGTGAAGGCGCCCTCGTTGAAGCTCTTGTCGAACTTCTGCCCGACCGCGTAGAGCAGCCCAGGCGCGAAGTCCTGCGCCCGCGCCGGAGCGGCGAGCGTGGCGAGGCCCAGCGCCAGGACGGAACGGCGGGAGAGAGGGGTCGTCATCGGGCGGGCTCGGTGGTCAGGATTTCGGACACCAGCGCCGCGTGCCGCGCCCGCAGCGGGGCGAGGGCAGGGCTGTCGGGCTGGGGCGGCTGGAGGACCAGCCGCGCGTCGGCGCGTCCGGTCGCGGCCAGGACCGCGCCGGGGAAGGCGTCGGCGGCGCGGCGCAGAAACTCCACGAAAGCGTCGTCGGTCAAGCCGCTGTAGGACGCCCCGTCGCCGTCGCGCAGATTCAGGAACAGCAGCGTGTCGCCGAAGGCGGTGTAGCCGCCACCCAGCCCCTCATGCTCCGCCGCCGCGGCGAGGAAGAAGCGCTGGGCGCGGTCCGGCGTCAGGCTGCCCGCGGGAAAGCGGACCAGGGCATAGCCGGTGGCGCCGTCCGCGCTGTCGAAGTCCGCCACCAGGACGCTGTCCTGTTCGAGGCTCCAGGCGATGGCCCCGGCCAGCCGGTCGGCGGGACCGTCCTCCCACCGCAGGGTCAGGTGGAGCGACGGGTTGGTCCGGAGCCGGTAGCCGCCCATCCGCAGGTCGGCGACCGTGCCCGTTCCATCCAGGCCGGCGGCGTCGAGAATGGCGGGCAGCAGGTCGGTCCGGGCACGCTCGGTCAGGCGTTGCCGTGCCTCGTACGATGCATCCGGTGGTGCGCCGGCCGGCACGGCCTCGAAGAACAGGTGCTGCGCCACCGCCTGCGCGAAAGCGGGCGCCGTAGCGAAAATCAGCGCGAGGGCGAGGATGTGACGGCGCACCGGCCGGAACTCCCGAACGAGAGGGGCAGGCGCAGTCTAGACGGGATAAGGGATCTGACGCATAGGTCAATTGAATGACGCTTGCGTATGGACGGCGCCCTGGGGATGTGTGGTAGCATCGCCGACAACCGGCCGGCTGCGGCGGAAGAAACATGGGGAGGGAAGCGACATGACGGACGCGCGCACGCTGAAGGGCAAGACCCTGTTCATCACCGGCGCCAGCCGGGGCATCGGCAAGGCGATCGCGCTGCGCGCCGCCCGCGACGGCGCCAACGTCGTCATCGCCGCCAAGACGTCGAAGCCGCACCCCAAGCTGCCCGGCACCATCTTCTCCGCGGCGGAGGAGGTCGAGGCCGCCGGTGGCAAGGCTCTGCCGATCCTCTGCGACATCCGCGACGACGTCCAGGTGGCCGAGGCGGTGGCCCGCACGGTGGAAACGTTCGGCGGCATCGACATCCTGGTCAACAACGCCAGCGCGATCAGCCTGACCGGCACGCTGGACACCCCGCTGAAGCGCTGGGACCTGATGATGGGGGTCAACGGGCGGGGCACCTTCGCCTGCTCCCAGGCCTGCCTGCCGCATCTGCTCAAGGCGGAGAACCCGCACATCCTGACCCTGTCGCCGCCACTGAACCTCAATCCGCGCTGGTTCCAGCACCACACCGCCTACACCATCGCCAAATACGCGATGAGCCTGTGCACGCTGGGCATGAGCGCGGAGTTCCGCGGCAAAGTCGCCGTGAATTCCCTGTGGCCGCGCACGATCATCGGCACGGCGGCCGTCGCCATGCTGAAAGGCGCCGCCGAGTTCGACAATTGCCGCAAGCCGGAAATCCTGGCCGACGCTGCCCACGTCATCCTGACCCGCGACGCCGGGACCTGCACCGGCCATTTCTTCATCGACGACGAGGTGCTGGCGGAGGAGGGCGTCACCGACCTAAAGCCCTACGCGGTCAAGCCGGGCGCCCCGCTGGCGCCGGACATCTTCCTGGATTGAGGGCGGTCCGACGGAGCCGTGAAGCGTTGCGGGTGGCCGTGCCGGATCTACTCCTTTCGTGCCCCTCTTTTGCCCAGCGTGGACGCGCCTTGTGCAGGGCAGCGTTCCGACGATATCACAAGCATCGGCCGCCGGTTTCGATTACACTGCGGTTTGTTTGCTCCCCAAATCGAAAGGGACCCTTTTCGCCGATCGGCTGATCCCCGGATTCAATCCGCCAACCGGCAAGTGTCCGCACGTCCCTTTCCAGTCTTGTTTGCACACACCGTCCGGTTGGGGCGGAGCGGATGCTCGAACAGCGTCAAACACTGAGCTTGTCCCAGAACAATCGGTTCATTCCGGAGCTCTTATGACCATCGAGCTGCACACCTTTACCGTTACCCTGAATCAGTCGGAAGCAACAGCGTACAAGAGCATGGCCGAACATCGGGCCTGGGTCCGCACCGCGGTGTCCGACCTGTCGGAGGTGCTGCGCACCGCCGGCATGGGCGCGGAGGCCCGCCTGCGCGGGCACGACCGCTGCGGCCACCTCGTCGTCGAGGCGACCGACACGGGTGCTGACTTCCTGCGCACCCTGCCGGCCATCGTCAGCGTGGAGGTCCACTGACCGGCGAAGCGCAACGGTCTGATGGATATCGATCAAGGGGTCGGAGCGGAAACGCTCCGGCCCTTTTGCGTTAAAGGCCCTTCTTCGCGGCATCCCTCAGCCGGTGCAGGAAACGCTCGGCGCGGGCGAGTTCGCTCAGCTCCACATACTCGTCGGGCTTGTGGGCCTGCTCGATGTCGCCGGGGCCGCAGACCACGGCGGGGATGTTGGCGATGCTGGTGAACAGCGCGCCCTCCGTTCCGAAGGCCACCTTGCCGTGGCCGTTCTGCTCCGCGAGGTTCTTGACCAGCGTCACCTCCTCCGAGTCCGGCGGGGTGTCGAGCGCCGGGCTGTCCGACAGGGTTTCCCAGGAGAAGCCGGCATCATGGCGGACGGCGCGCATCTCCGGTTCCAGCGTCTTGGCGAAGTCCCGCAGCTCCTTCAGCATCGGCGCCACGGGATGGTCGGCCAGATGCCGGATCTCGAACTCGAAGGAGGCGTCGGAGGGGACGATGTTGCGGGCCGTCCCGCCCTCCATCACCCCGGTGTGCACCGTGGTGTAGGGCACGTCGTAATCGTAATCGAACGGCCCCTGCTCGGCGAAGCGGCGGCCCATGCCGCGCAGGAAGGACACCAGCTCCGCCGCATACTCCACCGCGTTCACCCCCTGCGGGGCGAGCGAGGAGTGACAGGCGTGGCCGTGGACGCGGCAGCGCAGCGCCACCTTGCCCTTGTGGCCGACGATCACCCGCATCCGCGTCGGTTCGCCGACAATGCACAGGCGCGGCTTGACCGCCATCCCGGCGAGTTGGGTCAGCAGGCCGGGCACGCCGAGGCAGCCCAGTTCCTCGTCGTAGGAGAAGGCGTAATGGACCGGCGTCGTCAGATTGGCGGCCAGGAAGTCCGGTGCCATGGCCAGCGCCGCCGCGATGAAGCCCTTCATGTCCGCCGTGCCGCGCCCGAACAGCTTGCCGTCGCACTCCGTCAGGGTGAAGGGATCGCTGGACCAATCCTGGTCGTCCACCGGCACCACGTCGGTGTGGCCGGACAGACAGACGCCGCCGCGGTCCATCGGGCCGATGGTGGCGTAGAGGTTGGCCTTGGTCCGCTCCTCGTTGAACACCAGCGTGCTGGACACGCCCAGCGCTTCCAGATGGTCGCGGATGTAGTGGATCAGGTCGAGGTTGGAATTGCGGCTGGTCGTGTCGAAGGCGATCAGGTCGCGCAGCAGCTCCAGCGTGCGCGGGCTGCACGCGGATGGGCCGGCGGGATCGGGTGAGGGCATCATGGACCTGTGGTTTCGTTCAGATGGCAGGCGGACCAGCGCCGGGGCGCAATCTCGCGCAGGGCCGGGCGTTCCGCCGAACAGCGTGGCATCGCGTGCGGGCAGCGCGGGTGAAAGGCGCAGCCCGACGGCGGGTCGAGGGGCGATGGGATCTCTCCGCGGATCGGCGCGAACCGCCGCTTCTCCACGGACACGCGCGGCGCCTCGTCCAACAGCGCCTTGGCATAGGGATGATTGGGTTTGTCGAACAGCTCCGGTGTCGGGGCCAACTCCACGATCCGTCCAAGATACATGATCGCGGTGCGGTCGGAAATGTGTTCCACGACGCCCAGGTCGTGGCTGATGAAGAGATAGGTCAGCGACAGCTCTTCGCGCAGGCGCATGAACAGGTTGATGATCTGCGCCTGGATCGACACGTCGAGCGCCGCCACCGATTCGTCGCAGACCAGCACGTCCGGCTTCACCGCCAGGGCGCGGGCGATGCCGATGCGCTGCCTCTGCCCGCCGGAGAACTGGTGCGGGTAGCGCCGCAGATAGGCGGGGTCCAACCCGACCTGCCGCAGCGTCGCCGCCACGTACGCCTCCGCCTGCCGCCGGGGAACCAGCCCGTGGACCACCGGAGCCTCCCCGACGATGTCCGCCACGCGCAGGCGCGGGTTAAGGGAGGCCATGGGGTCCTGGAAGACCATCTGGATCTTCAGGTTGGCGTGGTGGCGGTCGGCCGGGGACAGCTCCCGCAGGTCGCGGCCGCGCCAGCGCAGGGTGCCGGCGCTGGGCGGCAGGATGCCGGCGACCATGCGGCCCAGCGTGCTCTTGCCGCAGCCGGATTCGCCGACCAGCCCGACCACTTCGCCCTCGGCGATGGACAGGTCGACGCCGCTGACCGCCTGCACCGCCCGGTCGTCGATGGCGGCCCCCAGCCGGCGGGCGAAGCGCTCCACCACGTCCAGCTTGCGCGAGAAGCGCTTGGTCAGCCCGTCCAGCTCGATGATGGATGCGGCGGTCATGCGGCGTCTCCCCGCGCTTCGGCTCCGACGGGGTTCCAGCAGCGCCAGGCGCGGTCCTCCCGCTCCCCCGTCAACTCCGGCATCACGGTGCAGGCTCCGCTGGACCGGTCGCAACGCGGGCGGAAGGCGCAGCCCTCCGGCAGGTCGAGGACGGAGGGCGTCATGCCGGGGATGGAGCGCAGCGGCACGCCGCGCCGGTTGCGGCTGGGCACCGATTCCAGCAGGCCGCGGGTGTAGGGGTGGCGCGGGTTGCCGATGATCTCGGCCACCGTCCCGGTCTCCACCACCCGGCCCGCGTACATCACCGCCACCCGGTCGGCCAGCGCCGACACGACGGCGAGGTCGTGGGTCACCCAGATCAGCGCCGTCCCCGTCTCGCGGCAGAGTTTCTGCACCTCGAACAGGATCTGCGCCTGGATGGTCACGTCGAGCGCGGTGGTCGGCTCGTCGGCGATGATCAGGTCCGGGGAGTGGAGGAGGGCGATGGCGATGGCGACGCGCTGCCGCATCCCGCCGGAGAACTGGTGCGGGTAGGCGGCCAGCCGCTCGTCGGGCGAGGCGATGCCGACGCGGGCCAGCGCCCGACGGGAGCGCTCCCAGGCCTCGGCCCGGCCGACCGTCTCATGGGCCTGCACGGCCTCAACCATCTGGGTGCCGATGCTCAGCACCGGGTTCAGGGTCATCATCGGGTCCTGGAAGATCATGGCGATGCGCCGCCCGCGGATGGCGCGCAGCCGCTTCTCCCCGGCGCCCACCAGATCCTCGCCCTGGAACAGCACCCGGCCGCCGACCACCCGGCCCGGCGGATCGACGAGGCCGAGGATGGATTGCCCGGTCACCGACTTGCCGGAGCCGGACTCGCCGACCAGCCCGAGGATCTCGCCGCGGTCGAGCCGCAGATCGACCCCGTCCACCGCCTTCACGGTGCCGGCGCGGGTGAGAAAATGGGTCTTCAGCCCGTCCACGCGCAGCAGGGGTTCGGTCATCGCGTGCCCCCTCTCAATGATTCATCTTCAATGGTTGAGCCGCGGGTTGAGGACGTCGCGCAGCCGGTCCCCCACCAGATTGATCGCCACGATGGTGACCAGCAGGGCAAGGCCGGGGAACAGGCTGACCCAGTAATCGCCTGAGAGCATGTACTGGTAGCCCGACGCGATCAGCATCCCCAGCGACGGCTGGGTCACCGGCACGCCGACGCCGAGAAAGCTGAGCGTCGCCTCCAGTGCGATAGCGTGGGCGACCTGCACCGTCGCCACGACGATCAGCGGCGGCAGGCAATTGGGCAACAGGTGGCGCATCATGATCCGCCGGTGGGGCAGGGCAAGACATTGCGCGGCCTCGATGTATTCCTTGCGCCGCTCCACCAGGGCGGAGCCGCGGATGGTCCGGGCGTAGTAGGCCCACTGCACGGCGGCCAGCGCGACGATCACCTTGTCGACCCCCTTGCCCAGCAGGGCCAGCAGGATCAGCGCGATCAGGATGGCCGGGAAGGAGAGCTGGATGTCGACCAGCCGCATGACCAGCCCGTCCACCCGGTCCCCCGCATAGGCGGCGAGCAGACCGACCGCCACCCCGACGGCGAGCGCGATCAGCGTGGCGACCACCCCGACCAGCAGGCTGGTGCGCAGGCCGAAGACGATGGCCGACAGCAGGTCGCGCCCCTGGTCGTCGGTGCCCAGCCAAAAGGTCCAGCCGCCGCCGCCCAGCGCCCCCGGCGCCATCATGCCGTCGAGAATGTCGAGCTGGGCGAGATCGTAGGGGTCCTGCGGCACCACCCAGCGGGCGAGTAGGGCGGCCAGCACGATCAGCACCAGCGCCGCCAGCCCGGCCAGCGCTGTGCGCGACCGCGCGAAGTCCCGCGCCAGCCGCAGGAAGGGCGTCTCAACCGCCGGAGCCTTGGCCGTGATGGTGCTCATGCCCGCCCTCCGCCCAGCCGGATTCGCGGGTCGAGCAGCGAATAGACCAGATCGACGATCAGGTTGATGACGACGAACAGCAGCACCGTCACCAGCAGATAGGCGATCACAACCGGCCGGTCGAGCTGGAGGATGCTGTCGATCAGCAGCTTGCCCATGCCCGGCCAGGCAAAGACCGACTCCGTGACCACCGAGAAGGCGATGACGCTGCCAAGCTCCAGCCCCAGGACGGTGACCACCGGGATCATGATGTTCTTCAGGATGTGCACCCCGACGATGCGCGCGGGCGCCAGCCCCTTGGCGCGGGCGAACTTCACATAGTCCTGCAAGGCGACCTCCCGCGTGCCGGCACGGGCCAGACGGATGACCAGCGACAGCTTGAACAGGGCCAGATTGACGGCGGGCAGGATCAGATGGGCCAGCCCGTCGGCGGTCAGGAAGCTCCACTGCACGCCGAACAGGCTGGCCGTCTCGCCGCGTCCGCCCGCCGGCAGCCAGCCCAGAGTAACCGCGAAGGCCATGATGAGCATCATGCCCACCCAGAAGGTGGGCAGCGAGAAGCCGAGGATCGAGCCGGTCATGATGACGCGCCCGGCCACGCTGTCCGGCTTCAGCCCGGCCCACAGCCCGAGCGGGATGCCCAGCACCACCGCCACCAGCATGGCGCAGAGCGCCAGCTCCAGCGTCGCCGGAAAGCGTTGCAGCACGAGGCCGAGCGCCGGGACCCCATGGACGAAGCTGGTGCCGAGGTCGCCGCCGAGCGCGCTGTCCACGAAGCGCAGGAACTGCTCGTGCATGGGCTTGTCGAGTCCCAGCCGCGCGATGGCGGCGGCGCGTTCGAACTCGTCGGCCTCGGGGCTGATGAGCACGTCGATGGGGTTGCCGATGGCGAAGATGCCGGCGAAGACCAGCACCGACATCGCCACCACGACGACCGCGCTCTGCGCCAGCCGCCGGAGGATGAAGACAAGCATGGCGCCTTTACCCTGCGGGTGAGACGGATGAGGGAGCGTCGCTCCCTCTCCCGCCCCGGGAGAGGGAGGGGCCCGCCGCATGGCGGCGGGAGGGTGAGGGTAAAGCCAAGGATAAGAGCGCTGATCCTCGCGCGACCCTCACCCGCCCGCTTCGCGGGCACCCTCTCCCCGGAGGGGAGAGGGAATGAACGCTCACTTCGCGGGGGTCACCTTCTGCGCCAGCGTGTACTGGTCGGCGCGCGGTTCGTAGCTCAGCCCCTTCTTCATCGCCCAGACCGTCACCTCGTAATGCAGCGGGATGATGATGTCGGCGTCCATGGCCCGCTTCACCGCGGCCTGGAGCAGCTTCTCCCGTTTCGCGTCGTCCACCGTCGCCAGCGCGGTGTCCAGCATGCCGTCCAGCTCCGGGTCGGAGTAGCTGGTGTAGTTGGTGGTGCCGTAGCCCTTCTCCTTGATCGGCGTGGCGATCAGCGCCTTCAGCGGCGACGACATCTCGCCCGAATCGGCGCCCCAGCCGGCCAGGAAGACGCTGTATTCCTGCTTGTTGCGCTTGGAGAAGAAGACGTTGGCGGTGGTCGCGTCGACCTGGGTCTGCACGCCGATGCGGGTGAACATCTGGGCGACCGCCTGGGCCACCTTGTCGTCGTTGATGTAGCGGTCGTTCGGCGTGCCGAGCGTGAGCTGGAAGCCCTTCGGGTAGCCGGCCTCGGCCAGGAGCTGCTTGGCCTTGTTGGCGTCGGTGGCGACGGTGACCTCCGGGTTGTTGCCGTAGAAGCCGGCGGGGAGGTACTGGTTCGCCGGCTCCGCCACGCCCATCATGATGCGCTTCACGATGGCGTCGCGGTCCACCGCCAGCGACAGCGCCTTGCGCACCTTCGGGTCCTTCAGCGGATTCTTGCCGTCGGTGCCGGTGATGGTCGGCGGGGTGTCCTGCACACCCAGCGCCAGATAGATCACACGGTTCGACTGGGCCTGGGCCAAGGAGACGTTGGGGGCGGATTTCAGCCGCTCGATGTCTTGCACCGGGGGCGATTCGATGATGTCGACGTCGCCTGCGAGCAGGGCGGCGACGCGCGGCCCGTCGCTGGTGATCGGGCGGAAGACCACCGTGTCCCAGGCGGCCTGCGGCCCCCAGTAGTCGGGGTTGCGCTCCAGCACCTGCCGGTCGCCCTTGGTGTAGGACTTGTGCTTGAACGGCCCGGTGCCGATCATCAGCGAGCCGTCGTTGAAAGCCTGCGTGGTCGGCCAGGAGTCGGCCTTGCAGCCCGCCTTGTCGAAGGTCACCGCCTCGCCGCCCGCCGCCTTGGCGGAGATGATGCCGAAGGTCGACAGCTCCACCGGCAGCAGCGGGTAGGGCTTGCCGGTCTTAATGATGAGGGTGTGCGGGTCCGGCGCCTCGATCCCCGCGATGCCCTTGGTGTAGACGGTGAAGGAGGACGGGCTGTTGGCGACGTTCGGGATGCGGCAGACCGAGTAAATGAAGTCCTGCGCGGTGAACTCGGTGCCGTCGTGGAACTTCACGCCCTTGCGCAGCTTGAATTCCCAGGTGGTTTCGTCGACGGCGCGCCAGCTTTCCGCCAGTTCGGGCTGGAGCCGCATCTTGGCGTCCATGCTGACCAGCGATTCGAACACATGCTTGCGGGCACGCGTGTTGGGGCCGAGGTTGTGGTAGTGCGGATCGAGCGCGCTGGGCTCCGCCGAGGTGCCTACCGTCAGGGTGGCGGCCTGCGACGGCGTCGGGGCCACGGCCAGGAGGGCCAGGGCTGCTGCCGCCGGCAGGACTTGTTTCAAGGTTCCGGAACGCAACGCATCCGCAAGACGCCGATCACCTAAGGCCATCCCTCGTCCCCCTGATTGTACGTTTGATGTGTACCCGTGAAGCAGGCTCCCAGCCCTTGGACCGCGGTTGTTGCGGCCCGATTCTTGTCGTTCGGTGCGCCGCAAGCGGGGCGGCGGCACGTATGTGTTCAACGATCAGAGCTTGAAACCATTGATCTGTCAACAGGGTCCGGTCTTCTGACCTATCCGGTTTTTCCCGATGGAAAGCTTTGGCAAACGGCGCCGGACGGGGCAGGATCGGTTCACCCGAAAACGCCAACGCAGAGAGCGAGGGGATTAGAGATGAAGACCTGCCAATCCTTCTACATCGGCGGCGCCTGGACCGAACCCGCGGCGGGCGCCACCGTGATGGAGGTGTTGAACCCGGCGACGGAGCAGGTGTCGGGCACTGTGGCGCTCGGCGGGCCGGAGGACGCGCAGCGCGCGGTGGCGGCGGCCCACGCCGCCTTCGACGGCTTTTCCCGCACCCCCCTGAACGAGCGGCTGGAACTGCTGGCCGCCGTCTGCGCGCTCTTCGAGAAGCGCATGGACGAGGTGGCCGACGCCATCACCGAGGAGATGGGCGCCCCCCTGGCGGCGCTGTCCAAGCCGGCGCAGGCCTTCATGGGGCTGGCCCATTTCAAGACGGCCCTGGAGGCCGCCCGCGAATACCCGTTCGAGCGGACCCGCGGCACCACCCGCATCCTGCGCGAGCCGGTCGGCGTCTGCGCCATGATCACGCCGTGGAATTGGCCGATCAACCAGATCGCCTGCAAGGTCGCCCCGGCGCTCGCCACCGGCTGCACGATGGTGCTGAAGCCCAGCGAGTTCGCCCCCTATTCGGCCTGGATCTTCGCCGAGATCCTGCACGAGGCCGGGGTTCCGGCGGGCGTCTTCAACATGTTCTACGGCGACGGCGCGGTGGTCGGCCCGGTGCTGGCCTCGCACCCGCTGGTCGACATGGTGTCGCTGACCGGCTCCACCCGCGCCGGGGCGTCGGTGTCCCACAACGCCGCCGACAGCATCAAGCGCGTGTCGCTGGAACTGGGCGGCAAGTCCGCCAACATCATCTGCGAGAGCGCCGACCTGACCAAGGCGGTGACCCACGGCGTGCGATCGATGATGTCCAACACCGGGCAGAGCTGCAACGCGCCGTCGCGCATGTATGTCCCGGCCTCCCGCCTGGACGAGGCGGAGACGATCGCCGCCCAGGTCTGCGCCCGTCTGGTGGTCGGCGACCCGCGCGGCGACCGCACCGGCGTCGGCCCGATCGCCAACCAGCGCCAGTACGAGCGGGTGCAGCGGCTGATCCAGGCCGGCATCGCGGAGGGGGCGTCCCTGCTGTGCGGCGGTCCGGGCCGTCCGGAGGGGCTGGAGCGTGGCTTCTTCGCCAAGCCCACCGTCTTCAGCCGCGCCACCGACACCATGACCATCATGCGCGAGGAGATCTTCGGCCCGGTCCTGTCCATCCGCCCCTACGAGGACATCGAGGAGGCGATCCGCAGCGCCAACGACTCGCTCTACGGCCTGTCCGGCTACGTCTATGCCGGCACGGTGGACGAGGCGCGGGCGGTGGCGAAGCGTCTGCGCACCGGCATGGTGCATCTGAACGGCGCATCCATCGACCTTGCCGCTCCCTTCGGCGGCTACAAGCAGTCCGGCATCGGCCGCGAGTGGGGCGAGGTCGGTTTTGAGGAGTTCCTGGAGACCAAGTCCGTCTACGGCAGCGAGCCGTCGGCTTAGCGATTCCGTTACGGGACTTGCCATTCTCCCTTCCCCGTCATACGTTACATGTAACGTCAAGCGAGGAGGGGAGCATGGTTCAGCCCGTCCGCAGCCGGGTCCGGCAGCATCGCGACAACCTCCGCGCCCAAGGGCTTCGCCCGGTCCAGATCTGGGTGCCCGACACCCGCGCCGCCGGCTTCCGGGAGGAGGCGCGGCGCCAAAGTCTCGCCGTCAACGCGGCGGACCGCCGGGACGGAAGCTTGGAGTTCCTGGAATCCGTCGAAGACGATCTGTTCGGCGAGGACGCTCCGTGAAGCGCGGCGACCTCGTGACCATCGCGCAGAACGGCGATTACAAGCGCAAGCCGCGTCCCGCGGTGGTTATCCAGTCCGACCTGTTCGACGCGATGGACAGCGTCACGGTGTGTCTCATCACGGGTGAGGAGACGGAGGCCGCCATCCTCCGCCCCGCACTGGAACCCGATGAGACGAACGGGCTGCGTGCGCGCTCCTGGGTGCAGATCGACAAGATCGCCACCATCCGCCGCGCGCGCGTCGGCAAGATCTTCGGCCGTCTGCCGGATGCCGACATGAAGCGCATCAGCGCCTCGCTGGCGGTCTTCCTCGGCATCGCGTGACGGTTCGTCCCCTCACGCCTCCGCGGTCTTGGCAGCGGCGACGAACGCCTTCGCGTCGGCCTTGCCCAGCCCGTTGAAGAACAGGTTCAGCAGGACCGCGGCGATGGTGCCCAGCAGGATGCCGCTGTGCAGCAGCGGCGACAGGAAGGGCGGCATCTTCTGGAAGATCTTGTCGGCGACCAGCGGCACCATGCCCAGGCTGATGCTGATGGCGACGACATAGATGTTGCCGCGGTTGGTCGTGTAATCGACCTTCGCCAGGATCTTGATGCCGGTCGCCGCGACCATGCCGAACATCACCAGACCGGCCCCGCCCAGCACATAGGTCGGGACGGAGGCGACGACGTGGGCCAGCTTCGGGAACAGGCCGAAGGCGACCAGGATGACGCCGCCCGCCACGCAGACCCAGCGGCTGCGCACCCCGGTGATCCCGACCAGCCCGACATTCTGCGAGAAGGAGGTGTAGGGGAAGGTGTTGAAGACGCCGCCGATCAGCGTGCCCAGCCCGTCGGTGCGCAGGCCGCGGGTCAGTTGCTCCGGAGTCACCGGGCGGCCGACCATCTCGCCGACCGCCAGGAACATGCCGGTGGATTCGATCATCACCACGATCATCACCAGCGACATGGTCAGGATCGACCAGAACTCGAACACCGGCATGCCGAACTGGAACGGGTAGATCACGTCCACCCACTTGGCCTGTCCCACCCCGTCGAAGCTGACCAGTCCCAGGACCATGGTCAGGGCGAAGCCCGCGACGATGCCCAGCAGGACCGAGATGTTGGCCCAGAAGCCCTTGGCGTATTTGGTCACCAGCAGGATCACCGCCAGAACGAACAGCGCGATGCCGAGATAGAGCGGATCGCCGAAATTCGGGTTCCCGGCCCCGCCGCCGGCCCAGGTGATGCCGACCCGCATCAGCGAGATGCCGATGATGGCGATCACGGTCCCCGTCACCACCGGCGGGAACAGCGGCAGCAGGCGGCCGACCAGCGGGGCGGCCAGCGTGGCGAAGACGCCGGCTCCGATCACCGCGCCGTAGATGCCCAGCAGCCCCAGCGACGGGTTCCCCGCCATGGCGACCATCGGCCCGACCGCGGCGAAAGTGACGCCCATCATCACCGGCAGGCGGATGCCGAACTTCCAGAAGCCCAGCGTCTGGATCAGCGTGACGATGCCGCAGGCGAACAGATCGGCGTTGATCAGCAGGGCGATCTGGTCCTTGGGCAGCTTCAGCGCGCCGCCGATGATGAGCGGCACGGCGATGGCCCCCGCGTACATCACCATCACATGCTGCATCCCCAGCGCCAGCAGGCGCAGCAGCGGAAGCTTCTCGTCAACCGGATGGGTTGGCTGTGATGACTCCACCGATGACATGATCCATGACCTCCGCGAATGAACAGGCGCGAAGTGCATGGCCCGTGCCACAACCGGCGGGGCGGAGGATTGTGGTGGAGCCCGCCCGGATGTGCCGCGAAAGATGGCGGTGCCAGAGAGGAATGCGCAACGATTGGGCAGATTCATACCCCCCTTTCCCCGGAGGGGAGAGGGTTATTTTTCCGTATGTGCCAAAACTTTCGCTCAAGGCCGCGCGCTGGACAGCGGCTGCGCGGCTTCGGCCACCACCGCCTTGCGGACGGGCAGGCCGGCGCCGCGCAGGGCTTCGGTGATGCGGTCGCCGTGGCCCTCGTCCTCGACCTCGATCAGCAGGGCGACCTCGGCGGACTTGACGGAGAAGGCGCCGAACAGGCGCTGGTGCTGCACGTCGATGATGTTGCCGCCGCACTCCGCCACGATGCGGGCCACCTGGGCCAGCGCGCCGGGCTGGTCGGCCACGTCGATGTCCAGGTTGAGCAGGCGCCCGTCGCGGGCGAAGCCGCGCATCAGCACGTTGGCGAGCGTGCGCGTGTCGATGTTGCCGCCCGACACGATCAGGCCGACCCGCTTGCCGCGGAAGCGCTCGGGGTGGAAGAGCAGGGCGGCCAGACCGGCGGCCCCGGCGCCCTCCGCCACGGTCTTCTCCACCTCGATCAGCATGGCGATGGCGCGCTCGATCACCGCCTCGGGCACCAGCACCACGTCGCAGCCGTTCTGCTTCAGGATGTCCATGGGCCGGTCGCCGACGTCGCGCACGGCGATGCCCTCGGCCACCGTCGGGCCGCCGACCTTGACCGGCTGGCCGGCGAGGCGCTGCGCCGCGGCGGGGTAGGTCTCCACCTCCACCCCGACGACCTCCAGGCCGGGCCGCAGCGCGCGGGCGGCGACCGCGGCCCCGGCGGCCAGCCCGCCGCCGCCCACCGGGATGGCCAGTGCGTCGAGGTCCGGCACCTCCGCCAGCATCTCCAGCACCACGGTGCCCTGGCCGGCGATCACCGCGTCGTCGTCGTAGGGATGGACGAAGACCAGCCCGTCCCGCTTGGCGAGGTCGTGGGCGAAGGCCGCCGCCTCGGCCAGGGAATCGCCCTCCAGGATGACGGTGGCGCCGTGGTAGCGCGTGCGCTTGACCTTCACGAAGGGGGTGAAGCGCGGCATGACGATGGTCGCGGCGATGCCCAGCCGCTTCGCGTGGTAGGCCACGGCCTGGGCGTGGTTGCCGGCCGACATAGCGATCACCCCGGCCTGCCGCTCCTCCGGCGTCAAGTGCAGCAGACGGTTGGCCGCCCCGCGCTCCTTGAAGGAGGCGGTGAACTGGAGATTCTCCAGCTTGACCCACACCTCGGCGCCGGTGATCTGAGACAGGGTTTCCGAACGCAGGAAGGGCGTGCGGCTGATGCGTCCGGCCAGCCGTTCGGCGGCGGCGTGAATGTCGTCGATGGTGACCGGCATGTCCTGTGCTTCCTCTACGAACCGCCCTTCCCAGGCGCGCTGGAAACCGCACCGTACAGGTCCGGGCGGCGGTCCGCCAGATGCGTGCCGACCCGGCGCAGGGCGGGGTCCAGATCGACGGGCAGCAAAGTCTCGCCGTCGCCAGCCCGCGCCAGCACCGACCCGTCCGGCGCCGCCACGCTGCTGAGTCCGCAATAATGGAGTGTTCCCTCCCTCCCGCAGCGGTTGGCGTAGGCGACGAAGAGGCCGTTCTCGAAGGCGCGGGCCGGGACGATGGTGGTGGCGACGATCTCGTAGGGCGCCATCAGCGCGGTTGGCACCAGCAGCACGTCCACCCCGGCCAAGGCGTGGCGGCGCACCAGCTCGGGGAACTCCACGTCGTAGCAGATGGCCACGCCGACCCGCATCCCGCCGACCGCCGCGGTCGGGAAGGAATCGCCGCCCGGCGCGTAGGAGCCGCGGTCGAGTTCGCCGTAGAGATGCGTCTTGCGCTGGTTCAGGAGGGCACGCCCGTCCGCCCCGATCAACTGCGCGGCGTTGTAAACCGCGCCGTCCGCCCCGCGTTCCGGATAGCCGTAGAGGATGGCGATGCCGTGCCGCCGGGCGATGTCGGCGACCCGCGCGGCCATCGGCCCGTCCGCCGGCTCGGCCAAAGCGCGCACCGTCTCCGCGCCGATGTCGTAGCCGGTCAGGCCCATTTCCGGCCCGACCAGCAGGGCGGAGCCGCGCCCTGCCGCCTCCGCCGCCGCCCGCTCCAGACGGTCGAGGTTGCGGTGCGGCCCACCGGGCTCCGCGTCCGCCTGGAACAGGGTCAGCCGCATGCGGTCAGCCTTGCTTCTGGCGGTTGGCGAGGGCGCGCACCGACAGGCAGAGGATTTCGAACAGCATCTGCGCGCCGGCGTGGGCGGTGTTGGTCGTGGCGTCGTACTGCGGCGCCACCTCCACCACGTCGCCGCCGATGATGTCCAGCCCGTCGAGCCCGCGCAGGATCGCCAGCGCCTCCCGCGTGGTCAGGCCGCCGACCTCCGGGGTGCCGGTGCCGGGGGCGAAGACCGGGTCCAGGCAATCCACGTCGAAGGAGACGTAGACCGGCCCGTCGCCCACCACCTTGCGCGCTGTCTCGATGACGCTGGCGATGCCGCGTTCCGGGATGTCCTCCGCGTGGATCACGGTCATGCCGCTGTCGTAGGAGAACTCCCACAGATACTCGGTGCTGCCGCGGATGCCGATCTGCACGGTGCGCTCCGGATCCAGCACGCCGTCCAGCACCGCCTGACGGAACGGGCCGCCGTGGTGGAACTTGGCGCCCTCGTAGGGGCCGCCGGTGTCGCAATGGGCGTCGAAATGGATCATGCCCACCGGACGCTCGCGGCCCAGCGCCTTGAGGATCGAATAGGTGATGGAATGGTCGCCGCCCACCGACAGCGGCACGACGCCGGCGTCCATCACGCGGTTGTAGAAGGCCAGGATGTCGCCGTGGCACGCCTCCAGGCTGAAGCGGCTGGACAGCGGCACGTCGCCCACGTCGGCCAGCTTGCAGGAGGCCGCCGGGACCATGCGCAGGGCGTGCTCGTAGGGGCCGATGCGCTCCATACCGCGCACGGCGCGCGGGCCGAGGCGGGCGCCGGCCCGGTTGGTGACGCCCAGGTCCATCGGCACGCCGATCAGCGCGATGTCCAGCCCGCCGAAGTCCGCGGCGTCGGCCGCGTCGGGGCGGTAGGGGGCGTCGAGCAGGGTGGACACCCCGGCAAAGGGCTGCACCCGCTTGCCGCCGGAGAACTGGAGGGCGGCCACCCGCTGGAACTCCGGATCGTGGAAGTCGTCGCCGCCGGAGCCGCTGTACTTCGTACGCAAACGATCAAGCTTCTGAGGGTCGATCATCGTCCGGATCTCTTTGAAAAAGGGAAGGGGTCAGTCGTTTTTGGCCCAGGCGCCGAGAAGGCGGGGCAGGTCGCCGAACCACGCGATCAGCCCGAAGACCACCGCCGTCAGCGACACGAACAGCACCGTCACGGCGGCCATGGTCGGCGTGTAGCCGTAGCGGAGCGCGTTGAAGATCTTGATGGGCAGCGTTTCCAGCGTGAAGCCGACCACCATGTAGGCCACGATGTACTCGTTCAGCGACAGCACGAAGGCGAAGGCGAAGCCGGAAATCACGTAGGGCCGCACCAGCGGCATCACCACCGTGCGCAGAACCGTCCGGTCGTCCGCCCCCATGGTCGCCGCCGCCTCGACGTAGGAGCGGTCCACCGCCCCGAAGCCCAGCGACAGCGTGACCAACGGCAGCGTCACGAAGAACACCGCGTGGCTGACCACCACCGTCCAGGGCGACCCGTACTCGCCGACCGCCGCCCAGAAGCTGAGGAAGCCCAGCGCGGTGATGACCGGCGGCAGGATGAAGGGCGTCATGCCCAGCACCTCGAACGCCCGCGCCCAGGGTGCACGCCAGCGCCACAGGAACCAGGCCAGCGGGAAGGCGATCAGCACCGCCAGCGCCGCCGACAGGGTGGCGACGACGAGGCTGGTGATCAGCGCGCCGCGCCAGCCGGGATCGGTGAAGACCTCCGCGTACCAGGCGAGCGAGAAGCCCTGCGGCGGGAAGGTCAGCGCCTTCTTCTCGTTGACCGAGACGCCGGCCACCACCAGGATGGGGGCGGCCAGGATCAGGGCGATCAGGCCGGCGGCCAGGGAATTCAGCGTGCGCATCAGCATCAGGCCGTCTCCTCCCGCCGCCCGGCGAGCAGCGCCAGCCCGACGAGGGCAAGGCTGACCAGCACCAGGAAGACGGCCATGGCCGCCGCGAAGGGCATGTTGGACTGGTAGATCGCCTGATCGGTGATGAGCACCGACAGCGTCCAGTGCTGCGGCCGCCCGAGAAGCTGCGGCAGCAGGTAGGAGCCGAGCGCGAAGACGAACACCATGATCGTGGTCGCGACGATGGTGTTGCGCAGCCCTGGCACCACCACCGTGAAGAAGGCGCGCAGCGGCGAGGAGCCGAGCGTGCGCGCCGCCTCCTCCAGATAGGGGTCGAGGCGGGCGAGCGCCGGGTAGAGCACCAGCACCGTGTAGGGAAAGGCTTGATAGACCAGCCCGGCCAGAAGCGCGCCGAAGCTGGGGCTGAGCGATTGCGGCTCGGCCATCAGGCCCAGCGCCACGAACAGGTTGGTGATGCCCGCGGTGCGCGACAGCAGGGTGGACCAGGCGAACCCGATGATGACTTCCGACAGCGACAGGATCGACAGCAGGAAGACCAGCCAGCGGATCTGCGCGCCGCGCGGCAGCTTCACCAGCCGGTAGGTGAAGGGGAAGGCGATGCCCACCGACAGCGCCGCGACCAGCGCCGCCAGCCCCAGCGAGAAGGACATCACCCCACCGAAGAAGGCGGTCAGGAACCGCTCGTAGTTGGCGAAGACGAGGTCCGGCTCGTAGAAGCCGCCGGGCACGCGCCGGAAGACGCTGACCGCGATCATCAGGCTGAAGGGGATGACGAAGAAGACGACCAGCATCAGCGCCGGGAACAGGATCGGCGCGTGCTCGGCCAAGCCACGGGGCGCGCGGCGGATCATTGCGGGCGCTCCGCCATCGGCGGCAGCACGACGCAAGCCGCCGGGGGGAACTCCACCGCCAGGGCGCCGCCGGGGGCGACCGGCGGGCGGTCCTGCGGACGCGACAGCGCGACGATCTCCCGCCCGGCGACATCGATGCGGAACTCCACGCTGGCGCCGAGGTCGCGCATGAAGGACAGCGTGCCGGTCAGCCGGTTCGGCCCGTCCGTTCCGGCGGGATGGACGACCACGTCTTCCGGGCGGACCGACAGCAGGACGCGGCCGGTCGGCGGCAGGTCGGGCAGGTGCAGGGTGCCGCCGGGCACGGCGGCGGTGCCGGGGGCGGTGACCTCACCCTCCAGCAGGTTGGTCATGCCGATGAAGTCGGCGACGAAGGCGTCGGCGGGCTGGCGGTAGACCTCCATCGGCGGGGCGGCCTGATGGATGCGGCCCTGCGACATCACCACCACGAGGTCGGCCATGGTCATCGCCTCCCGCTGGTCGTGGGTGACGACGATGGTGGTGATGCCCAGCCGCTGCTGAAGCTGCTTCAGCTCGATCTGCATGGCCTCGCGCAGCTTGGCGTCGAGCGCCGACAGCGGCTCGTCCAGCAGGAACAGCTTGGGCGACAGGGCCAGCGCGCGGGCGATGGCGACGCGCTGCCGCTGCCCGCCCGACAGCTTGGAGACCGGCCGGTCGGCGACGCCCGGCAGGCGGACCAGCTCCAGCAGCTCGTCGGCGCGCTTGCGCTGCTCGGCCTTCGTGGCGCCGCGGATGCGCAGGGGGTAGGCGATGTTCTCGCCCGCCGTCAGGTGCGGGAAAAGGGCCAGCGACTGGAACACCATGCCGAACTCCCGCGTGTGGGCGGGGGCCGTGGTGATGTCGCGCCCGTCGATGACCAGCCGCCCGCCGGAGGGGTCCTCCAGCCCGGCGATCATGCGCAGCAGCGTCGTCTTCCCGCAGCCGGACGGGCCGAGCAGGCAGACGAATTGGCCGTGCGGGATGCGCAGCGACGCGCCGTGCACCGCGGTCACGGGACCGTATCGTTTGGTGAGACCGTCGAGGACAAGGGCTGACATGGGATGGCTTTGTCTTGATGGAGGGAGTGACTCCCCTCTCCCGTCCCGGGAGAGGGTGCCCGCGAAAGCGGGCGGGTGAGGGTCGTCCGAGGATCAGCATTTCATCCTTGGTAGCACCCTCACCCTCCCGCCGCGGTGCGGCGGGCCCCTCCCTCTCCCGGGACGGGAGAGGGATTAGGCACTCACCCGACGATCATTTCCGTCCACTTCTGGTTCAGCCAGTCGGACTTGCTCGTGTAGAGGTCGTAGCGCGGGATGATCGGCGCGATGTCGGAGGACACCGAGGCGAACTCCTGGTCGGTCAGGTCGGTCAGCTTGCGGTCGATGGTCGGGGCGGTGCCGACCTTGCGCGACAGCAGGGCCTGGATCGACGGCTGGCACATGTAGTCCACGAAGACATGGGCGAGGTCGCCGGCCTTGGAGGCGCGGGTGACCGCCCAACTGCCGGAGTCGAGGATGCCGCCCTCCTTTGGGAAGGTCGAGCGCACCGGCTGCCCGTCCGCGGCGGCGAGGCCGGTCACGTCGTGGTAATACTGGCCCATCGGAATCTCACCGGACTTCAGCGAGGCCTCGAACTGCGCCTCGTCGCGGTACCAGAGCTTCACGTTGGACTTCAGCTCCGCCAGCTTCTTGAAGCAGTCGAGCTGCCCCTGCTCGCTGTCGAGATGCTTGGTGCCGCCGAAGAAGGTCGCCGCCGTGACCTCCAGAAGGAAACTGTTGCTGACCAGCGCCAGCAGGCCGAGCTTGTCCTTGTTCGCCGGGTCCCACAGCGCCGCCCAGCTGTCCGGGGCCTGCGGGTAGCTCTTGGTGTTGGTGACCAGCGTGATGTACCAGGACACCGCGCCGATGCCGCTGACCTTGCCGTCCGGATATTTGTTGACGAGGTGGGGGACGACCTTGGCGGCGTTGGGAATCTTCGACAGGTCGAAGGGCGCCCACAGCTCCGCCGAGGCCCCCTTCAGCATCGCCACCTGCGACATCATCGAGACGTCGGCGGGCGCCTGACGGGCGCGGGCCGCCTGTTCGAGCTGGACCAGCCACGCCTCGCCGGTCGGCTCGGCGATGGCCTCCACCGTGATGCCAGTGGCCTTGGAGAATTCCGAGAAGATGTGCTTTTCGAAGGATTCCTTGAAGTAGCCGCCGTAGACGCCGACCTTCAGCGTCTTCGACTGGGCGCGGACGATGTTCGGAAAGCCGATGGCGGCCACCGTGGCCAGCGTGCCCGCTCCGGCCAGAACGGCGCGCCGGCTGATGCCGCCGGTCAAAGCGGCGTGAAGTCCCTGCTTACCCGTCGTCTCGTTCATGGATGCGACCTTTCCTTGCGGACGAGCTTATCTGTTCGTGAGGCCAGCATTGCAGCCTGCGATCATTAGACGCCCGGCGCCGTTGCCCGAAAATCAGAAAGTTTTGTATCTTACTTCGATCCGGGTCGAAGTATCGGGCGTGCCGGACCCATGGGGCGGGGCAGGGGAGGGCAGGCGTCGTGGCGATGATTCAGCTTGAAACCGTGGATCTACGCCTGTTGCGGTTGTTCATGACCATCGTCGAGGCCGGCGGATTCAGTGCGGCGCAGAGCGAACTGAACCTGTCGCTGTCCACCATCTCCACTCATTTCGCCGATCTGGAGACGCGGCTGGGCCTGCGGCTGTGCCGGCGGGGGCGGTCGGGATTCCAACTCACCCCGGAAGGGCAGGCGGTCTATGACGAGGCGCGGCGCGTTTTCGACACGCTGGAGCGGTTCCGCGGGCGGGTGCGCGGCCTGCGCGAGCGGTTGACCGGCACGCTGGCGGTCGGGCTGGTGGACAACACGCTGACCGACCCGCGCGCCCCGCTGGAGCGCGTCTTCGCCCGCTTCACCGAGGCGGCGCCGGAGGTCTCGCTGATCATCAACGTCCGCCCGCCGAACGAGCTGCTGCGCGACGTCATCGGCGGGCAGTTGCAGCTCGCCATCGCCAGCTTCCCGCGCATCGTGCCCAGCCTGTCCTACCAGGATCTCTACAACGAGACGATCCACTTCTGCGTGGCGGACGGGCACCCGTTGTTCACCCTGCCGGACGAGGCCATCGACCTGGACGAGATCCGCCGCTACCGGCTGGTCGCGCGCAGCTATTGGGGGGCGCGTGACCTGAAAATCTTTGCCATTTCAACGCCCAAGGCGACGGTCAGCGACATGGAGGGGGCAGCGCGGCTGATCCTGTCCGGCGCCTACGCCGGCTATCTGCCGGACCATTACGCCGCACCCTACGTCAAGGCCGGGCGGTTGCGGGTGCTGCTGCCCAAGGTCCTGTCCTATCAGGCGCCGTTCCAGGTGGCCTTCGACGCCAACCGCTCCAAGAGCCCGGTGGTGGACCTGTTCATCGCCCTGACCCGCGAGGAGATGACCGCGCCGGAGTTCCGGAGCGCTCCCGTCGTCCGACCGGCCTGACCATGCTTCGATGCCGCGAGATGGGTGGTGAGTTGTAAAGCAGCCTTGACAGTGGCGAGGCGTCATATGTAAAGCTTCCTTGTCATTGGGCGGCATGGAAGGGGCGGGGGATGTTCAGCATCAAGCGCTACGGCGTCGAATTGTCCGGGGCTCTGGCTCTCTACGCGGTGCTTCTGCTCGGTTCCAACGCGGCGGACCGGTTGCTCCAACCGGAAGGCACGATGAAAATGGCGCTCGCGCTTCTGCCGATCCTCGGCACGGTCGCCGTCGCCTGGACGGTCTTGCGGGGGCTGCGGCGAATGGACGAGCTTCAGCGCCGCATCCAGCTCGACGCGATCGCCCTGTCCTTCACGGGCACGGCGTTGGCGACCTTCGCCTGGGGGTTTGCGGAAGGTGCCGGCGTGCCGGAACTGCGCGCCTTCCATGTCTGGCCGCTCATGGCGGTGCTGTGGGTCGTCGGGGTGTGCATCGCCCAGTGGCGCCACCGATGAGAAACGCGGTGAAAGCCGTCCGCACGGCCCGCGGCTGGAGCCAGAGCGAGCTGGCGGAGCGCCTTCAGGTGTCCCGCCAGACGGTCAACTCGATCGAGAACGGGCGCTACGACCCCAGCCTTCCGCTGGCCTTCGCGATCGCCCGGACGTTCGGCCTGACCATCGAGGAGATCTTCTTTCCCTGAAGGATGTCCGGCCCTGAAGGATGTCCGGCCCGGAATCCGCCGGTTCCGTCAGATGTGATATTCCGGCTCCGGCACTGTCTGGTCCATGGCGAGGGCCGGCACCGTGTCGCGGCACCAGCCGACGATCCGCGCCGGGACGCCGACCACCGTGGCGCAGGGCGGCACGTCCTTCAGCACCACGCTGCCGGCCCCGACCTTGGCGCGGCTGCCGATCTCGATGTTGCCCAGGATCTTGGCGCCGGCCGACAGCAGGACGCCGTCACGCACCTTCGGATGGCGGTCGCCATGCTCCTTGCCGGTGCCGCCGAGCGTGACCTCCTGAAGGATTGACACGTCGTTGCCGACCACCGCGGTTTCGCCGATCACCACGCCGGTGCCGTGGTCGATGAAGACGCCGCGCCCGACCGGGACCGCCGGGTGTATGTCCACCGCGAACACCTCCGACACCCGGCTTTGCAGGAAATGGGCGAGGTCGCGCCGCTCGCGCCGCCACAGCCAATGGCCGATGCGGTGCCATTCCAGCGCGTGGAAGCCCTTGTAGTAGAGGAAGGGCGTCAGGCAGTTGTCCGCCGCCGGATCGCGCGTGCAGATGGCCTGGAGGTCGGAGCAGGCCTCCTCGACGATGCAGGGCGCGTCGGCGACGGCCGAGCGCACGAGCATCGCGAGCTGGTCGGCGGAGATGTAGGAATCGCCGAGCTTGCGCGCCAGAAGGCTGCCCAGGGCCGAGGGGAAGTCATGGTGCAGCAGGATGGCGGTGTCGATGAAGGGGCGCAGCCACGGCTCCTTGACGACGACGTTCTCCGCCTCGGCGCGCAGCATCGCCCACATGCCGTCGACGCCCTCCAGAAGAGGCGATTCCGGGCGGTCCAGCTCCTTGAAGCCCTGGTCCTTAAGGCAGGGGGCGACGATATGATTCATGGTACGCGTGTCCTGATGTTCCCGACCGGTCCGGCCGTCGGTCCGGTCATGGGGCCTTCAACAGGCCGGACGGAAGCCTAGCACGCCGCTTTCCGGAAGGGGAGCCATGTCGTGGGAAATGAAGGACCACCACGGATTTTTACACATTTCCGCACTGTGAAAATTGCGTACCCACTCAGACAGTCCCATCCGCGCAAGCGGGTGTGTTTACCAGGTGATCACATAGTCGCCGGTGTAGGGGCTGGATCCGACCTGCATGTTCTTGGTGCCGAATTTTTCCTGCAAGGCGGCGGCGTTGCCGTTCACCGTGATCCCGCGGGCGCTCCAGCCATTGCCGTCGCGGGCGACCGTGAACTCGCCCCTGGACTGCACGAGGTTCGAGTCGTTCACGGCGTGTATTTTCATCGTGCCTTGCCGGGCCGCGGCAAGTTCGGCCTCGCGGCTGGCGATGATATCCTCCCAGCCGTCCTCCTTCTTCAGGGAGCCGGAGGCGAGGCCGCTTCTCATGCGGTTGATTTCGTCCGGGTAGGCTTCGAGCACCACGGCCTTCCGGTCGGCCAGAGCTTGGTCCATCGTTTTCGGCATGCCGTCATAAAGCCCCTGGAGCGACCTGACCGTGCCGTAGACGTTCCTTTCCGCCTCGCTCAACTGGTTCAGTTGGTCGTCATCGAGGGCAGGCAACTGGGAAAGCCGGCCGTCGCGAACCAGGGCTCGGACCTGGTCGTCGGCAACGGCGTTGGCGGCGTTCCGGAAGACATCCGACTTGGCCCATTCCTTGACGGCGGCGATGCCCTCCAACGCCTGCTTCGACGTGGCTGGTTTCGAGGGCACGCTGTCGGTGTCGGCCCATTGTGTCATGGCGAGAGGCGTCATGGCGGCCGCCGGATTGCGACCGCCTCCGGCCAGATGCGCCGCAAGCCGGCTCGCAACGGCGCTCTCATGCTCGGCTTTCGCCAGCAGCGCCTTGGCGCGATCCGACAGCTCGACCGTGGAGGCCGGGCTGAAGCCAGTGGTGGCGGCGTCCGCTTTCTTTGCAAACACGTCTGTGGTCGGGCCTGGGGTTGCACGAACCGGTCGAAGGAGGCCCGCTTGCGAACCTGCAGCGTTGATGGCGCTCATGATTCCCAACCCTTTCTGCCAGCTTTAGGGAGCGGCGACGCAAAACCACGGCCTCAAGACTACATCTCTGGATTGATAAAATCACCGTGAAAACAGCGTCGATGGCGAGATCAATCGGTCCAACAAGCGGCCTACATGACGCTGGAAACCATCACCCTGTTCGGCGATGATGCCGGAATCATGCTGCCCGCCGTGTCCGAATGACCAGCTCGGCAAGACCAGCCGGAGGCCAGATGAGCGCCTCGGCTCTTACACCACGCCTCGGGACACGACTCATGAGACGAATTTTCAAGCTCGCAAGTCTTCTTTTTGGTTCGCTTATTGTCGCGGCCTTTGCTTACGGCGGAAAAGGATACTGGGATGCTCTTTCGGATGCTCCGCAATTACGTCAGCGCGCAGATGATCTGATAGCCCAGGGGCTAGGGGGAGATTCGCTCGGCGCGGACCATTTGGCGATATTGCTGAAAGTTGAAGACCCAAATTTCGTCGATCACGCCGGAGTGGATTTTTCGACCCCTGGCGCTGGAGCGACCACAATCACGCAATCGGCTTCCAAGCGCCTTGCGTTCAAAAAATTCCAACCGGGCGTCGGGAAGATACGACAAACGTAAGCGGTGCGAGCGCACCCTTCACTGATCCGGCGCGATCACCGCATCGCTCTGTGGCGGCGGCCCTTGAAGTGTTCGCGGAGGTCGAGGATGGCC
>NZ_JBHSLC010000097.1:0-3310 GCF_042657465.1 Azospirillum himalayense
CCCGCTTCGCCCCGCGGCTTCAGGCGCGGGGCGTGCGCGTCCTCATCGAGTGCAACAGCCAGCTCGTCCGCCTGCTCTCCGCCATGCCGGGCATCGAGGGTGTGGTCAGCCGGTTCGACCCGCCACCGCCGCACGACGCGCACGACGCCCTGGCCAGCCTTCCGCACCGGCTCGGCACCATGCTCTACACCATCCCCGCCGACACCCCCTATCTGCGCGCCGAGCCGGAGCTGGTGACACGCTGGGCGACGCGCCTGGCGCCACCGTGCGGGCTGCGGGTGGGGCTGGTCTGGGCGGGAAATCCCGAATTCAAGGCCGACCACATCCGGTCGCCCCGCCTGAAGGCCTTCCTTCCGCTGCTGGACGTTCCGGGCGTCTCGTTCTTCGGCTTGCAGAAGGGGGCGGGGCGGCAGGACCTGGAGACCTGCGGGCCGCTGCCGCCGTCCTTCACCGACCTCGGCGCGGAGATCGCGGACTTCGCCGACACCGCGGCGATCATGGAGAAGCTCGACCTCGTCATCAGCTCCTGCACGGCACCGGCGCATCTGGCCGGGGCGCTCGGCCGCCCGGTCTGGACGGTGCTGCCCTTCTCGCCCGACTGGCGCTGGCTGGACCGGGGGCTGTGCACGCCGTGGTACCCGACCATGCGCCTGTTCCGTCAGGACCGGCGTGGCGAATGGGCGCCCGTCGTGGGCCGTGTCCGCGCCGCTCTCCAAGCCTTTGCCCGTTCCCGTCCATGACGAGTGCCCCTTGACCCGTGGCGGGCGGCGTCAGGGGGTCCACGGTTCGAAGGGCCGGATGAGGCGGGCGGTGACGTCCGGCTCGACGAACAGGCGGGCGCGGGTGTTGAGGCGGGCGGCAAGAACGCTGAAGCCGCTGGCGGCGCTGGTGCCGACCACGTCGGCGTTCATCAGCACATGGAAATCCTGAAGGAAGTCCAACCCCGCCCATTCCTCCACGACATCGGCCCGCGTCAGGGGATGGAACTCCGCGAAGGCGTGGCGGACCGCCGCGACGTCGTCGCTGGCCACATAGAGCACCGGCCGGTCCAGGCGCGGCCACCACTCCCGCAGCCAGTCGACGTACCAGGCGGTCTCGGTGATGGGATAGTTGCACGTCACGAAGTCGCCGCGCCGGATGTGGAGCGCGACCACCGTGTTTCCCGCCGTCCGCAACCGTTCGATCGCCGGGGCGAGGTGCGGCGCCCAGACCCGGCGCGGCGTCAGCCAGGACTGGACCCGCTCCCGGTACACCCGCTTGTGCTCGAACAGGAACAGGGGCGAGAGGATGTCACGATCGGCGATCGGCGCCCGCTCCGCGGTGCCGCTGACCAGATCGTTGAGGATGCGGCGGGAAAACAGCAGCGGCGGCAGCGGACCGCTCTGCGGCGGATCGTTCAGGTCGAAGAAGGTGCCGCCCACCCAGTCGGGCGTCTCCAGCACGAAGCCGTACCGCTCGGCGTAGAGCCGGACCAGGATGTACTCCATGACGGTATGGGCGAAGCGGCCCCGCGTGGCCAGCGACGACGAGGTCACCCGCGGGGGCCGGTGCCGGCCATCCACTCCTCCCATGGCTGCCCCCATGGCAGCAGGGCGGACCAGCCGAAGCCCCTGATCGGCCAGGGTCGCGCGCAAGGCGGCGAGCGACTTCACGGTGAAGAACCAGCCGTTGTCCCCGCGGACCGCCGCCAGCCGGTCGCAGGCAGCGTGAGGCGCGCCGTCCCGCAGATCGAGCGCGGCGAGCGCGGTCAGGCATTCCCCGCGATAGATCACGCCGCCGATCGGCGTCGCCGCCAGCCGGGTGAAGAACGCCCGCCCCTCGGCCCACCGGTCGCGTTGAAGGAAAATGTTGGCCAGAAACTCGATGCTGAGGGGAACATCGGCGCCCAGGACCGGCAGGCTTTCGGTCAGTTCGGCCTGGGCCTCGGCCGGGCGGCCCAGGTCGATCAGCGCCGCCGCCACACGCACATGGGCGAGGGCAAGCCCCAGCCGCGCCGACCGCTGGTAGCTTCGCAGCGCTCCTTGCGGGTCGCCATGGCTGTGCAGGGCGTTGCCGAAATTGTACCAGCATCCGGGACTGGCCGGGCTGAGAGCCAGCGCGCGCCGGAGGCTGGCCTGGGCCGCAGCGTCATCGCCGCGTTCAAGCAGGGTGTTGCCCAGGTTCATGTGGGCGGGCACCAGCTCGGCCTTGACCGCGATCGCACGGACCAGGCTGTCCACCGCCTCGTCGAGCCGGCCGGCGCGGCGAAGAACCACCCCCAGGTCGTGATGAACCTCGGCCAAGCTGGCATTGAGGCGGGCAGCGCGTTGCAACGCGCCGATCGCCTGTGGGGCCCCGGCATCGCCCTGGGCTTGGAATGCGTCGCCAAGGTTGCGCCAAGCCGGCGGATGGCCTGGATCGAAGAGGGTCAGCCGCCGCCACTCGGCGGTGGCCTCCGCCGGCTGTCCGGTGTTGTCCAGGATGGTGGCCCGGTTGACCCGGACCTCGATCCAGCTGGGATTGAGCTGAAGCGCGCGCCCGACCAGGGTCAGGCATGCGGCCGGCCGGCCGGTCTGCCACTCGGCCATCCCAAGCAAATACAAGGCGCTGGGGTTGGCCGGGTCGGCCTCCAGCACCCGGCGATAGAGAGCGGTCGCCTCGGGAACGCGGTCCGCACGGTGATCGGTGAACGCCATGGCCAGGACTTCGCCGATCGTGGCCATCAACCCGACTCCCTCGACCTTCAAACCGCGACCCGGATTTGGGACACCCGTATGGACGTGTTCAAGCGCCCAAGAGTAGCTCAGCTGCGGCCGGCCGATCAACTCGGCGTTGGTCGGCCTGCAGCTGGGTGGGGGTGTAGTGGGTTCTGTTGCAGCGATTCCGCCGTAGCGGAGGTCGGGTAAAGCTTGTTGATCTGAGCTTCGGCCTGTCCGCTGCTCCACGATGTCGTGAGCGCCGTCCACACGGCAGCACCATCCCGCTCAGCGGCTGCTCCGTACGCTGGATACCAAACCCATCCAGCGACGAACGCTATGAGAAGCTGATCGCGGGAAGCCTGTGGGCCCAGTGGCGCTGGTGCTCCGAAGAAGGAGGGAAGGCGCGTAATCCGCGACGGCCATCTATCCCACCCGCATTGCGGGGACGGGAATGTGCAAGCTCCAAGCATTGCTGCAAAAGGTCGCAGATAGGGGCTTGGCTGTCGGGAAACACCCACTAACCCATTGGAAAAATGGTGATCCGGGTGGGATTCGAACCCACGGCCACATGATTAAAAGGTGTCTGCAAATAATGTGCAATCAACGACGGTTTGCAGAATTCTGGATTTATA
>NZ_JBHSLC010000098.1:0-2586 GCF_042657465.1 Azospirillum himalayense
GGCGCGGGCGACGATGTGCTGGAGGGCTACAGCGGCGACGACAAGATCGTCGGCGGAGCCGGCAACGACACGCTGACCGGCGGCAGCGGCAAGGACGTGTTCGTCATCGAAGGCATCGGCGAACTCGGCGCGAACGGCGACATCATCACCGATTTCAGCACGGCCGACGACACGCTCGACCTCGGCGGCCTGCTGGCCCAGCTCGGCTACGCGGGCACCAGACCGTTCCAGGATGGCTTCCTGTCGCTGCGCGACGTCACGTCCAACGGCAAGGCGAGCACCGCCATCGACATCGACGTCGATGGCCCGGGCGGCTCGACCACCAAGCGCACCGTCGTCACGCTGCAAGGCGTCACCCAGGCCGATCTGAAGAGCGCGCCGGGCAGCATCCTGCCGGGCGGCCCCGTCGACGGAAGTTCGACTCCGACAAACCGCCGTCCGCTGGTCACCGGATACGCCCGGTCGATCGGTGTCGGCGGCACGCTGGCCAGCCCCTCGCTGTTCAGCGCCATCGATCCGGACGGCGACGCGATCACCGAGATCGAAATCACCGATCCGGATGGCCGCGGCTCCTTCTTCCTGAACGGGACCCAGAAAACGGGCAAGTTCACCGTCAGCGTCGCCGATCTCGCCAAGCTCGAATACCGGGCGACCTCCGCCACCGGTTCGGAGACGCTGAGCGTGCGGGCCCGCGATGCCGGAGGCTACGGCGTGGCGGCCGACATCACGGTCACCATCACCGAAAAGCCGCGCCAAGTGCGCTTTGATGTGAACGGGGATGGTAAGGCCAACCTTCTGTGGCGCAACCGCGACGGCCGCATCGCGGTGTCGCTGCCGACCGGTCTGACGGAGTTCATGAGCGCCGGAGGGGTGGCCAACAACCCCGGCGTGGACTGGCGCCTGATCGGGGTGGCCGATTTCAACGGCGACGGCAAGGCGGACTTGCTGTTCCGCCACGCCGACGACAGCTTGGCGGTCTGGCAGCTCGACGGCGCCACCGTGACCGACGGCGCCACGCTGGCCAGCCCTGGCCGGCGGTGGCAGGTGGCGGCCATCGGTGACTTCAACGGCGACGGCAAGGCCGACGTCGTCTTCCAGAACCGCGCCGCCCTGACCGGCGACCAGGTCACCGGCCAACTGCTGGTCTATGCCGACGGCAAGCCGCCGGTCGGCACCGCCACCCCGGTCGCCGGCCCCGGCGTGGGTTGGAGCATCGCCGGGGTCGATGACTTCGACGGCAACGGCAAGCAGGAACTGCTGTGGCGCCACATCGACGGCCGCATCGCCGTCGGTGCGCCCGATGCCACCGCGCTGACCATGGTCACCGACCAGACCAACGCCAACCCCGGCATCACGATCGGCCGGCTGGCCCGCATCCTGGGCACCGGCGACGTCAACCGCGACGGCGCCGCCGACATTCTGTGGCGCGACCGTGACGGCACGCTCTACGCCACGTTGATGACCCCCGCCACCGCGGGCCGGGCACAGCTCACCAGCAGCGCCGGGCTGGGCGGCACCCTGGCCGACGGCTGGTCGGTGTGGGGCACCGGCGACGTCGACGGCGACGGCGACCTCAACGTGATCTGGCACCAGAACGACCCGGCCAGGGCCGGTCTCGGCAATCTCAGCCTCAATCGCTGGAACGAGGCCAGCGGCACGGTGCAGGCCAACCCCGGCGCGGGCTGGTCGCTGGTCAACCGGCAGGGGCTGGCGACGCCGCCGAGGGCGGTTCAGAACAGCGACTTCGACGGCGACGGCATCGCCGACATCCTGTTCCGCAATCCGGCGACCGGACAGCTGGCGATGTGGCGGCTGGACGGCTTCACCATCGCCCAGGGCTCCGGCGCGGTGGGGGTATCGCCGGGCACGGAGTGGACGGTGCAGGCGACCGGCGATTTCGACGGCGACGGCAAGGCCGACCTCTTCTACCGCAACACCCGCACCGGCGACGTCGGGCTGTGGATGATGGACGGCACGCAGCTGCGCCGGGCCGAGCTGGTGTCCTCGCTGCCCGGCGAATGGGTGCCGGCGGTGACCGGCGACTTCAACGGCGACGGCCAATCCGACATCCTGTGGCGCAACACCCAGACCGCCGAAGTGGGCATGTGGGACATGGACGACGGCAAGCTGCGCAAAGCCGCCGCCTTTGGCCAGATCGACGCCGATTGGACGCCCTTGGGCGCCGCCGACGTCGATGGCGACGGCAAGTCCGACATCCTGTGGCGCAACACCAAGACCGCCCAGCTCGGCCTGTGGAAGATGGACGGCATGACGCTGGTGCAGGCCGGGCTGACCGCGATGCAGGCGCCGGGCGACTGGGCGCCGGCGGCGATCGGCGAGTTCGACGGCGACGGCAAGGCCGACATGCTGTGGCGCAACAAGACGACCGGTCAGGTCGGCATCTGGCGCATGAACGGTTTCGACAACGGCTTGGCGCAGGTGCTCGACAGCATCCCCAACGACTGGATGGTCGAGGGCACCGGCGACTACGACGGCGATGGCATCGACGACGTGCTGTGGCGCCAGCAGGGCACCGACCAGATGGCCGCCTGGTTCATCCACAACAAGGGCGGCTCGGTCGGCATC
>NZ_JBHSLC010000099.1:0-561 GCF_042657465.1 Azospirillum himalayense
TCAGGGTGGCGCGGTCGAGCGCCACGCCCTGACCGGCGAACATCTGCGCTTGCCGGTACAGCGGCAGATGCCAGGCGAACTTCGCCACCACGACATGGGCAGCCAAACCGCCGTCGCAATGATCTCGGCGGGATAGCGGTAGCCGGCGTAGCGGGGATCGGGGCGCGTCGTCATGCCGTCCCATACCCCGCATGGCCCGCCCCGGCAACTGGGTGGTCAACAGGTTGACGGTGCCGCCCCGTGAGCAATTACCAACTGACCGCATCGTTTCCGCCGAGCGCGAGTACGCGGTCATTGGTGTCTTGAAGCTGCAAAGTGTTCGCCGTTTCGGACAAGATCAAATCGACAGAATATCCATCCATTCCGACATATTTTTGGGTGAACACTCATCCCGCGCCAACGAGGTTGCCGGCGGGGCGGACGGGGGTCCATCCTGCGGCGCTGTTGAGCAGGTAGGCGGAGATGCCGACCGAGCCGCCCTTGTTGTGGATGAACCAGGCGGCCATCTGGTCGGTGCCCTGCTGGCGCCACAGCACGTCGTCGATGCCATCGCCGTCGTAG
>NZ_JBHSLC010000100.1:0-732 GCF_042657465.1 Azospirillum himalayense
CCATCGCCAAGCCTTTGTGCAAGGCGGCCTTCCGCGTGCTGCACGCCCAGGACATCGGCATCGCCGTGGCCCGCGCGATCCGCGCCGCGGTGTCGGGCCGGCCGGGCGGCGTCTACCTCGACCTGCCGGCCAAGCTGTTCTCGCAGGTGATGGACGCCGCCGAGGGCGCGCGCTCGCTGGTCAAGGTGGTCGACGCCGCCCCGGCGCAGCTGCCCTCGCCGGACTCGGTGGCGCGCGCGCTGGAGGTGCTGAAGGGCGCCAAGCGGCCGCTGATCATCCTGGGCAAGGGCGCCGCCTACGCGCAGGCCGACGAGGCGGTGCGCGAGCTGGTCGAGAAGAGCGGCATCCCGTTCCTGCCGATGAGCATGGCCAAGGGCCTGCTGCCCGACACCCACCCGCAGTCGGCGGGGGCGGCGCGCTCGATGGTGCTGAAGGACGCCGACGTGGTGGTGCTGGTCGGCGCGCGTCTGAACTGGCTGCTGTCGCACGGCAAGGGCAAGACCTGGGGCGAGCCGGGGTCGAAGACCTTCATCCAGATCGACATCGAGCCGCGCGAGATGGACAGCAACGTGGCGATCGTGGCGCCGCTGGTCGGCGACATCGGGTCGTGCGTGTCGGCGCTGACGGCGGGCATGGCCAAGGGCTGGACGCCGCCGCCGGCGGAGTGGACGGGGGCGGTGTCGGCGCGCAAGGAGGCGAACATCGCCAAGATGGCGCCCAAGCTGATGAGCA
>NZ_JBHSLC010000100.1:742-22358 GCF_042657465.1 Azospirillum himalayense
GCCGATGAACTTCCACGGGGCGCTGGGCGCGCTGCGCCGGGTGGTGCAGGAGCGGCCGGACGCTCTGCTGGTGAACGAGGGGGCCAACACGCTGGACCTGGCGCGCGGGATCATCGACATGCACCAGCCGCGCAAGCGCCTGGACGTCGGGACCTGGGGCGTGATGGGCATCGGCATGGGCTTCGCGGTGGCGGCGGCGGTGGAGTCGGGCAAGCCGGTGCTGGCGGTCGAGGGCGACAGCGCCTTCGGCTTCTCGGGCATGGAGGTGGAGACGATCTGCCGCTACAACCTGCCGGTGTGCATCGTGGTGTTCAACAACAACGGCATCTACAAGGGGACGGACGTGAACCCGACGGGCGGGTCGGACCCGTCGCCGATGGTCTTCGTTCCGGACTCCCGTTACGACAAGATGATGGAGGCCTTCGGCGGCGCGGGCGTCAACGTGACGACGCCGGACGAGCTGTACCGGGCGGTCAGCGCGGCGATGGACAGCGGGCGGCCGACGCTGATCAACGCGGTGATCGACCCCAACGCCGGGTCGGAGAGCGGCAACATCGGCAGCCTCAACCCCACCAGCGCCGTCCGCAAGGGGCCCAAGCAGTAACGCCTTCCTAAATTATAAAAACAAAGCCCCCCGGAAAATTCGGGGGGCGGTTCCAAACGACGGCACGACATCCCAACGTTACGAAGAATCAGCCTGAGACGAGAGGGGAGGGCGGACATGGACACGGCCATCGTCGCCAAAGACGACAACAAAAGGCGCGCCATCCATCCCGGTTCGGGGCGCCGGAACACCCGGCCCCAGCCGAAGGGCCGGCAGGTCGATCCGGCGGCCCTGGCGGAGGTGCAGAACCTTCTCGGTGACCGGTCCCGGCAGCGGGATCTGCTGATCGAGCATCTGCACCTGTTGCAGGACACCTATCATGGGCTGCACGCCCGCCACCTCGCGGCGCTCGCCCACGAGATGCGGCTGGCCCTGGTGGAGGTGTACGAGGTGGCGTCCTTCTACGCCCACTTCGACATCGTGATGGACGGGGAGGAAGCCCCTCCGCCCGTGACCGTCCGGGTCTGCGACAGCCTGTCCTGCTGCATGGCCGGCGGCGAGAAGCTGCTCGACGAGTTGAAGGCCGCCGACATGGGGCCGGACGTCCGGGTGGTGCGCGCCCCCTGCATGGGCGCCTGCCACAACGCCCCGGCGGTGGCCATCGGCCACGCCCTGCACGAGAACGCCACGGTCGAGAGCGTGGTCACCGCTGTGAAGAACGGCGAGACGCACCCGCAGATCCCCACCTATGTCAGCCTGGAGCAGTACAAGGCGGAGGGCGGCTACCGTCTGCTGACCGAGTGTCTGGCGGGCAACGTCCCGGTGGACGACATCCTCGGCAAGCTGGAGGGCGCCAACCTGCGCGGCCTCGGCGGCGCTGGCTTCCCGACCGGCCGCAAGTGGCGCTTCGTCCGCCACGAGCCCGGCCCCCGCCTGATGGCGGTGAACGGGGACGAGGGCGAGCCGGGGACCTTCAAGGACCGCTTCTATCTGGAGAACGATCCGCACCGCTTCCTGGAAGGGATGCTGATCGGCGCCTGGGTGGTCGAGGCGACCGACGTCTACATCTACCTGCGCGACGAGTACCCGCACATCCGCGAGCTGCTGGAGCACGAGATCGCCGCGGTGGAGAAGGCCGGCCTCGCCGGGCACACCCGCATCCATCTGCGGCGCGGCGCCGGGGCCTACATCTGCGGCGAGGAGTCCGCGATGCTGGAGAGCATCGAGGGCAAGCGCGGCCTGCCGCGGCACAAGCCGCCCTTCCCGTCGGTCGTCGGCCTGTTCGGCCGCCCGACCCTCATCAACAACGTCGAGACGCTGTTCTGGATCAGGGACATCCTTGAGAAGGGCGCCGACTGGTGGGGCGGCCACGGGCGCAACGGCCGCAAGGGCCTGCGCAGCTACTCCGTCTCCGGTCATGTGAAGGACCCGGGCGTGAAGCTGGCCCCCGCCGGCCTCACCATCCGCGAGCTGATCGACGAGTATTGCGGCGGCATGGCCGACGGCCACACGCTCAAGGGCTATCTGCCCGGCGGCGCGTCGGGCGGCATCCTGCCCGCCAGCATGGACGACATCCCGCTGGACTTCGGCACGCTGGAGCAGCACGGCTGCTTCATCGGCTCCGCGGCGGTGGTCGTGCTGTCGGACAAGGACGACATGCGCAAGGTCGTGCGCAACCTGCTGGACTTCTTCGAGGACGAGAGCTGCGGCCAGTGCACGCCCTGCCGCGTCGGCACGGAGAAGGCGGTGGCGCTCATCAAGCAGCCGGTGTGGGACGAGCCGCTTCTGACGGAACTCGCCCGGCTGATGGGCACGGCATCGATCTGCGGCCTGGGTCAGGCCGCGATGAACCCACTCAAGAGTGCGCTGAAGCACTTCCGCGACGATCTGCGCGGGGAGGTCCGGTGATATGAGCGACCGCATCCTGTTCCACCTCGACGACGAGCTCGTCGAAGCCCACCCCGGCGAGACGATCTGGCAGGTCGCCAACCGCCTGGGCACCGAGATCCCGCATCTCTGCTACGCCGACGAGCCGGGCTACCGCGCGGACGGCAACTGCCGGGCCTGCATGGTCGAGATCGACGGCGAGCGCGCCATGTCGGCCTCCTGCGTGCGCCACCCGACGCCGGGCATGCGCGTCCGCTCGGCCAGCGAGAACGCCAAGTTCGCCCGCAAGATGGTCATCGAGATGCTGGTCGCCGACCAGCCGAAGCGGGAGGAGGCCCACGACCCCGACAGCAAGTTCTGGCGCTGGGCCGACCGCCTGGAGATTTCTGACAGCCGCTTCCCCAGCCGGGAATGCGCGCCGAAGCCCGACTTCAGCCACCCGGCGATGGCGGTGCAGCTCGACGCCTGCATCCAGTGCAACCTGTGCGTCCGCGCCTGCCGCGAGGTCCAGGTCAACGACGTCATCGGCATGGCGCTGCGCGGCCACAAGGAGACGATCGTCTTCGACTTCGCCGATCCGATGGGCGACAGCACCTGCGTCGCCTGCGGCGAGTGCGTCCAGGCCTGCCCGACCGGCGCGCTGATGCCGAAGACCCAGGTGGACCTGAACAGCGGTGTCTTCGCCGCCGCCCCGGACCGCCAGGTCGACAGCGTCTGCCCCTATTGCGGCGTCGGCTGCCAGCTGACCTACAACATCAAGGACGAGAAGCTGCTGTCGGTGACGGGCCGCGACGGTCCCGCCAACAAGAACCGGCTGTGCGTGAAGGGCCGTTTCGGCTTCGACTACATCCACCACCCGCACCGCCTGACCAAGCCGCTGATCCGCAAGGAGGGCGTGTCCAAGCACGACGTGGACATCGACCCGCTCAACCCGCTGACCCATTTCCGCGAGGCGAGCTGGGAGGAGGCCCTGGAGGTCGCCACCGCCGGTCTGCGCAAGATCCGCGACGAGCGGGGCGGCTCGGCTCTGGCCGGCTTCGGCTCGGCCAAGGGCTCCAACGAGGAAGCCTACCTGTTCCAGAAGCTGGTGCGCGTCGGTTTCGGCACCAACAACGTGGACCATTGCACCCGCCTGTGCCACGCCTCCTCGGTGGCGGCGCTGATCGAGGGCATCGGGTCGGGCGCGGTGACGGCTCCCTTCATGGCGGCCAAGGACGCCGAGGTGATCGTCGTCATCGGCTCCAACCCGACGGAAAACCACCCGGTCGCCGCGACCTTCTTCAAGAACGCGGCCAAGCGCGGCGCCAAGCTGGTCATCATGGACCCGCGCGGCCAGGTGCTGAAGCGCCACGCCAGCCACATGCTCCAGTTCAAGCCGGGCCGCGACGTGCCCATGCTGAACGCCATGCTGAACGTCATCATCAGCGAGGGGCTGTACGACGCGCAGTATGTGGCGGAGCACACCCAGGACTTCGAGGAGCTGCGCGCCCACATCGCCAGCTTCACCCCGGAGGCCATGGAACCGGTCTGCGGCATCCCGGCGGAGCAGCTCCGCGAGGTCGCGCGCCTCTACGCCACCTCCAAGGGCTCGATCATCTTCTGGGGCATGGGCGTGTCGCAGCACACCCACGGCACCGACAACGTGCGCTGCCTGATCGCCCTGTCGCTGGTCACCGGCCAGATCGGGCGCCCCGGCACCGGCCTGCACCCGCTGCGCGGCCAGAACAACGTCCAGGGCGCTTCCGACGCCGGCCTGATCCCGATGATGTTCCCGGACTACCGTCCGGTGGACGATCCCGAGGTCCACGCCTTCTACGAGGATTTCTGGGACACCAAGCTGGACTCCAAGCGCGGCCTGACCGTCGTGGAGATCATGGACGCGATCCACGCCGGCTCGCTGAACGGCATGTACGTGATGGGCGAGAACCCGGCCATGTCCGACCCGGACGTGGAGCACGCCCGCGACGCGCTCGCCAAGCTGGACCATCTGGTGGTGCAGGACCTGTTCCTGACCGAGACGGCCAAATACGCCGACGTGGTTCTGCCCGCCTCGGCCTGGCCGGAGAAGACCGGCACGGTGACCAACACCAACCGTCAGGTCCAGCTCGGCCGGCAGGCCCTGCCGCCTCCGGGCGAGGCCCGGCAGGATCTGTGGATCGTCAACGCCATGGCCCGCGGCCTGGGGCTGGACTGGAACTACGAGCATCCGCGTGACGTGTTCCGGGAGATGAAGGGGGCGATGCCGTCGCTCGACAACATCACCTGGGAGCGGCTGGAGCGCGAGCGCTCGGTCACCTACCCCAGCCTGTCCGCGGACGATCCGGGCCAGGAGATCGTGTTCGGCGACGGCTTCCCCACGGCGTCGGGCCGCGGGCGTCTGGTCCCCGCCGACGTGATCCCGCCGGCCGAGGAGCCGGACGCCGAGTTCCCGATGGTCCTGACCACCGGCCGCCAGCTCGAGCATTGGCACACCGGGTCGATGACCCGGCGCGCCCAGGTTCTCGACGATCTGGAGCCGGAGGCGGTGGCCTATATGAGCCCGGCGGACCTGCGGCGGATGGGGGCCAAGGGCGGCGACCGCATGAAGGTCACCACCCGGCGCGGCACCATCGAGCTGAAGGCGCGGTCGGACTACAACGTCCCGTCCGGGCTGGTGTTCGTGCCCTTCTGCTACGCCGAGGCGGCGGCCAACGTGCTGACCAACCCGAAGCTGGACCCCTACGGGAAGATTCCCGAGTTCAAGTTCGCCGCGGCCCGCATCGAGCCAGCGGCATAGCCAACCGGCGGCCCCCGCTCCCCGCAAGGGGATGCCCGGGGGCCGCCACACCCGAGGACGACAACGGCGCGGATCCAACAGCGCCGGACGATTTCGAGAGGGATGGAGCGATGAAGACGCAAGCGCTGATGATGGCACCCCCGGCCCCGCGGGCCGAAGGCCGCGCGGAGACGGTGGACCGTGCGGCGAAGGGCAATCTCGTTCAGTCGCTGTCGCGGGCGCTGAGCATCATGACCATCCTCGGCCAGTCGGACAGCCCGATGAGCCTGACCGCGGTGGCCGAGGCGGCGCATCTCTCGCCCTCCACGGCGCACCGTCTGCTGACCACCCTGCAGGAGGAGCGTTACGTGCGCTTCGACCAGGGCAAGCGCGGCTGGGCGGTCGGGGTGCAGGCCTACATGACAGGCACCGGCTTCCTGAAGACGCGCAGCCTGCTCGACGTCGCCCGTCCGCGCATGCGCCGGCTGATGGAGGAGACCAGCGAGGTCGTCAATCTGGCGATCGAGGAGAACGGCGAGGCGATCTATCTGCACCGCGTCGGCGGTCCGCGCGTCGCCCAGGCGGCGCTGCCCGTCACCGACCGCACGCTGCTGCACTGTTCCGCGGTTGGCAAGGCGCTGCTGGCCGGAATGCCCGACACGCGGGTGCAGAGCATCGTGACCCAGCGCGGCATGCGCCAGTTCACCCGGACCACCGTGTCGTCGATCCCGGCCCTGCACCGGGAGCTGATCCTGACGCGCGACCGCGGCTACGCCGTGGACCAGGAGGAGCGGGTCAGCGGCCTGCACTGCGTGGCCGCGGCGATCTACGACGAGCAGGCCCGCGTCATCGGCGCCCTGTCGCTGTCCAGCACCAACCGGCGCCTGGACGACGCCCGCGTCGTGGCCTTCGGCGAGATGGTCAAGCGCACCGCCGCGGCGGTGACCGCCGAGATCGGCGGGCGCTTCCCCACCTGATCTTTTGGCCTGATCCCTGGGCCTGATCCGGAACACCCTTACGGAATTCGAATTCGCGCCGGCCGGGAGGCGCGATCCGCCCCGATCCGCAAATCCTTCGGATTGGGTCGAGGCGGCTGTTACCCCGGTTTTCCTTCCTGTCACGTAGTGCTGCCCTGAAGAAACTGACCGCGCCCGCAACGGCGCGGTCTTTTTTTGGCAAAACATTTTGTTTCCGCAATGTGGAAACTTAAGATTCCTTGTTGCGTACTGGCGAGGACTCGGGCATCATTCTTCTTACACAGGGTTCATCACCCTTTGTATCGGGCGGGTTGTTGCTCCGCATTATATGCGAGCCTCTCGGATACTGGCCGTGCTGGAAACAGCACGGCCTTTTTATTGCCGAGACGGCGCCGGATCAGGAGGCTATGCTGCGGTGCGGCAAAACAGCGCGATCATCGCCGCGGATCGAGCAGGCGCGGGCCGGGACCGTCCTCCGACAGCTCATCCCAGGGGTTGCGCAGCGGGCATTCGCCGAGCGACAGGCAGCCGCAGCCGATGCACCCCTCCAGCCCGTCGCGCAGCTTGGTGAGCACGGCGATGCGCTCGTCCAGGTCCGCTTTCCAGGCCGCAGACAAGCGTTTCCAGTCCTCTGCGGTGGGGGTGCGGCCGTCGGGCAGGGTCTTCAGCGCCTCCGCGATGGTGGCCAGGGGGACGCCCAGGCGCTGGGCCACCTTGATGACGGCGATGCGCCGGAGCACGTCGCGGGGGAAGCGGCGCTGGTTGCCGCTGCTCCGCCAGCTCGCGATCAGCCCCTTTGATTCGTAGAAGTGGATGGTGGACACTGCCACACCGGAGCGTTCCGCGACCTCGCCCACGGAAAGGTCCTTGTCCATGTCGGCGGGATCGAGAATCGCCATCGCCGGGCCTCCCCTGGGGTTCGGAACCTCTTGACCTCAAGTGAAGTTGAGGTCGTATCGAGAGAGAGTCAACAGCGCGCCGCATCGAGGGTAGCCGATGATTTCACCAACCTCCGTCGACTGGACTTCGCTCAACACCCTGCGCGCCACGCCGGGGCCGGAGGTGACGGCTCTGCCGGCCTCGTTCCTGACGATCACCAAGGCCGCGAACCTGAAGCCGGCCATCGTCCGCCCGGTGCTGGACGGGCTGCTGCGCCAGGGCTTCGTGCGCGAATACGACACCCAGTACGGCAAGGCCTACGCCCGCACGCCGGAGGGCAACCAGCGCATCCGTGAGGTGAGGGAGTGGCTGCGCTGAAGGCGCCCTCTCTCCCTGGAGAGAGCGGGCCTTGGAGAGAACAGAGGGCCGGGCGCACAAAAAGGAACGGCGCCCCTTTCGGGGGCGCCGTTTTCGCGAGGTGTGCCGTCAGACTGTCGGGAAGCGATCAGACAACCTTGTTGGCGTGCAGTTCGGCGATCTGCTGCGGGGTGTAGCCGAGGCTGGCCAGAACCTCGTCGGAGTGCTCACCGAGCAGCGGCGATCCGGTCACTTCGACGGTCATGTCGGAGAACTTGATCGGGCTGCCGACGGTCAGGTACTTGCCGCGGGCCTTGTGGTCGACCTCGACGATCGTGCCGCTCTTGCGGAGCGACGGGCATTCGGCGATTTCCTTCATGGTCAGCACCGGGGCGCACGGGATGTCGAACTTGCGCAGGATGTCGACCGCCTCGTACTTCGTCTTGTCGGCCAGCCAGCCCTCGATGAAGGCGAAGATGTCGAAGATCTTGTCCTGACGCGCCTGGGCGGTGTTGTAGGCCGGATCGTCGATCCACTCCGGCTTGCCGAGAGCCTTGCAGATCGGCGCCCAGGCGTGGCCCTGGATGGTGAAGTAGATGTAGGCGTTCGGGTCGGTCTCGGCGCCCTTGCACTTCAGGACCCAGCCCGGCTGACCGCCGCCGCCGGCGTTGCCGCCACGCGGAACGACGTCGGAGAACTCGCCGTGCGGGTACTGCGGGTACTCTTCCAGGTAGCCGACGCGGTCGAGGCGCTGCTGGTCGCGCAGCTTGACGCGGCAGAGGTTGATGACCGAGTCCTGCATCGACACGGCGACCTTCTGGCCCTTGCCGGTCTTCGAACGGCCCATGAGGGCGGTCAGGATGCCGATGGCAAGGTGCATGCCGGTGTTGCTGTCGCCGAGAGCGGCGGCGCTGACGGTCGGCGGGCCATCCCAGAAACCGGTGGTCGACGCCGCGCCGCCGGCGCACTGGGCGACGTTCTCGTAAACCTTCAGGTCCTCGTAATGGTGGCCGTCGCTGAAGCCCTTCACCGAGGCGACGATCATGCCCGGGTTCAGCTCGTTGATGCGCTCCCAGGTGAAGCCCATGCGGTCGAGCGCGCCCGGCCCGAAGTTCTCCACGAGGACGTCGGACTCCTTGATCAGCTTCTCAAGGATTTCCTTGCCCTGCGGGGTCTTGGTGTCCAGCGTCAGCGAGCGCTTGTTGCTGTTCAGCATCGTGAAGTAGAGCGCATCCGCTTCGGGAATGTCACGGAGCTGGTTGCGGGTGACGTCGCCGGAACCCGGCCGCTCCACCTTGATGACGTCCGCGCCGTACCAGGCGAGGAGCTGCGTGCAGGCGGGGCCGGCCTGAACGTGGGTGAAGTCGATGATCTTGATTCCTTCGAGCGGCTTGCTCATGGCTCGTTTACTCCCTCTCACTTATTGCGATGCCGTTGTTGAGCACTGGACAACACGGACAAACTGGCGGGATGGGTTGTGGGTTACGGACTTGTGGACTCCAACTCCGACAGGCGTCGGCGGAGCTTGCGCTCCTCGGCCCAGCGGCTGCTCTCGTCGCGGATGATGGCGACGATTCCGGTCACCGTGCCGTCCGGCGCGGTCAGCAGGGCGACCGTGAAGGCGATGGACAGGGCGTGCCCGTCCTTGTGCAGGGCCGGGACGCGCAGCACATCGCTGCCGTAGCGCGTCTGGCCCGTGCGCATGGTGTTGGCGTAGCCGTCCCAATGGCGCTGGCGCTGGCGTTCCGGGATGATGATGTCGAGCGATTGCCCCAGCGCTTCGCCCTCCGCGAAGCCGAACATCCGTTCGGCCGCCGGATTCCACAGAGTAATGGCGCCCTGCGCGTCGGACACGACGATCGCGTCCCCGGCGGCCATGACCAGCTGTGCGAAATCGACTGTTGCGCTCATGAAAGCATTCGCTCCGACACCGGACCCGAAACCTCACGGCACCGTCATGTTTTCTTCAAAACACGCCCGCGCCGTTGGTTCTGCACTTCGTTCCCGAAGCACGATGGGATGTGAGATACCGTATACCAGATGCGAAATGCCTGGCAAGCCCTTTTGTGCGTTGGGCGAACTAATCGCGCTCCGGACCTTTCGCGGTAAATGCCGGAGAATGGCAAGCGGAGCGTGACCGAATCCGGCATGCTCTTTCTGCGCTGATGGCGATCCATGGATTGTTTCATGAACCCGGATCGCGTCGGATGTGTCGTCACGCAACGCTGGCCATTGACCAGCGGCCCGCCTGCTGCCCGGACCTTCTGCCAAGCTGAAGCTCCCAGCCGGTGAGCATGGTGATGGGCGGGTGAGGCAACTCGCGTACCGGCAGGCGACGGAGGAGGCTCGCGCCGGCGTGAGCACCGCAATCCATAACGGGTCCGACCGTCCGGCGTCAGGGTTTGTGGTCCCCATGTGGCAAGGATCAAAAGCGAGTTGACCGGAGGACCGTGCCGGGGCATCTTCGCGCCTTCCGTTGATCCCCAGTGCCATAAACCTGCGGGGATCGGTGGCGAGCCTGGGGACCAATCAGCCTTGAGCCCCAGAGAGCGCAACGGAAAGCGCTGAAAGCGCTAATCGGATGGGTGGCCGAGTGGTTTAAGGCTCCAGTCTTGAAAACTGGCGTGGGGGCAACCCCACCGTGGGTTCGAATCCCACCCCATCCGCCAATTCCTTCTTCGCCGAATTTCGCTGAACCCCGCCAAACCCGCATGTTTGCTGGCTTTTAGCCCGACACCTCCTTCGCCAACCATCGCCCTTGACCGCCGGAAGCCGACCCCTGATGATGGGTAGGATAGCGGGTAGCGCCTCGTACCCATCACCGCCGTCCTGACGCTGCTCCGTTACCCATCATAGGATACCCATCAACACGGGGCTAACCTGCTGATTCGGAGCGGAAGATGCCGAAAAAAGCCGTCGGCTTAACAGCTCGAAAAGTCGAAACGATTCGGACCCCAGGCCTCTTCGCCGATGGCAATGGCCTCTACCTTCAGGTCACCGCCACGGGGGCCAAGACCTGGATTTTCCGCTACTCCATAGGCGGGAAGCGAAGGGACATGGGGCTGGGCTCAACCACCGTTGTCAGCCTCGCGCAGGCCCGAGACAAGGCCGTAGAAGCGAAGAAGGTCGTAGCGGCAGGAACTGACCCGCTCGAAGCCAGGAAGGCTCAGGAGGCCGCGCAAGCGCTGGAGGCGGCCCGTGCCGTGACATTCAAAGAGTGCGCTACCAGCTACATCGAATCGATGCAGGCCGGATGGAAGAGCGCCAAGCATGGGGCGCAATGGACGTCGACGCTCGAAACCTATGCCTATCCGTTGATTGGGAGCCTACCCATCAACGCCATCGACACCAACCTCGTGCTCAAGGTTCTGGAGCCGATCTGGACCACCAAGACGGAGACGGCCAGCCGGGTCCGTGGGCGCATCGAATCGATTCTCGACTACGCCAAGGTCCGCGGGCATCGGTCAGGCGAGAACCCAGCCCGGTGGCGCGGCCACCTCGACCACATCTTGCCCGCCAAGAATGATGTGGTGAAGGTCGAGCATCACGCCGCCCTCCCTTACGCCTCAATGCCACCGTTCTGGCCGAAGCTCCAGGTTCAGGACGGCATGGGAGCGCGAGCGCTGGAGATGGCCATCTTGACCGCCACACGAACCAACGAGGTTCTGGGCGCGAAATGGTCTGAGATCGACGTGGAGAGGCGGATTTGGATCATCCCACCAGAGCGGATGAAGCCAGGTGTCGAACATCGGGTGCCGCTGACGGAACCGACACTCGCACTGCTGAGGAAGATGGGCGCGATTCGGAGGGGAGAGTTGGTGTTCACCGGGCAGACCAAGGACCGCCCGCTTTCCAACATGGCGATGAACATGACGCTCCGCAGGATGAAGCTGGACGTCACCCCTCATGGATTCCGCAGCACGTTCCGGACCTGGGTTGCCGAGAAGACCCATTTCCCAGACGATGTTGCGGAGGCAGCGTTATCCCATACACAGGGCAACAAGGTGGTGGCCGCCTATCAGCGTGGGGATCTTTTCGAAAAGCGGCGCATGCTGATGCAGGCGTGGGCGCAGTTCGTTACTGGCTTGAACGAGGAAACCGAACAGGCCGATGGGTAGCGCCCGCCATGGCCCCCCTGCCGTGAAGCCGGTTCTTGCCATCGTGGCGAGAACCCCTTGGTTCAGACCGTCAGTCCCCGAAAAGTCAGGTCAACGGTCGTTACCGATCCGTCGCCACGGCCGATGGAACGGGTGCCGCACCGTCACGGCCGGCGGTGTGATCCGTCATGAGCCCGTTCGCGATCCGTGACGGACACGCGACGGATGCCAGACGGACCCGTCACGGCCGGCACACTCGATTAATGCGTTACAGGTGTCGTGTAACGCATTATCCCCCCTGAACCCGTGACGGACACCCAACGGACAGCTCGCACCTCGATCACAGTCCATCGTCAGGTCCGCGGGCTTGCCGGCCCGGCCCAGGACGGCGCTGCGAACGTACCGAATGTCACAGACCAGTCGGCGCATTCCGGCGGTCAACGCTGGCCTGTGTACTACGGCACCGACGAGAATCCTGATGGCTTCCTGAAGACCTGACGAGGCAATGGGCGCGGGCAACGACACCAGCGCCGTGACCATGCGGCTGGACGGCACCAGCACTGCGGCGGCCTGATCTGGGCGGAAGCGCCTGAACCTGTAGCCGGCCGGCGCGTCATGCCCAGCCGGCTTTTCAACGCGAGGTGACCGGGGTGGGCCCGTGGAGCGATGTGCGATCGGCATCGAGGCCACCCTTGCGAGTCGGCTGAGAGTTGAGTGCGCGACCACTCCAAGCTAGTATCCTGCCAGTGGCTAATGAGCCTATCCGGCACCCCAAACCAGGGTGAACCGAAAAGGACGAAATCAGTCGGAAAGATCGTTCCGACTTTCGGAAAGACATTTCCGGTTAGTCTTGCCCCATCTCAGATTGATTTGTGTGATTGTTGACTTCGCCCAAGGCTGAGCGTCACGATGTGCTGGTCCAGCACCTTGCTGCGACAGCCTTCTGGCCGATAAAGCCAGAACTCACTGAAGGGAGGCCGGCTAGAGGGGCGCGGACGGGCGGTGAAGTGGTCACCGCCCCGCCGCTCTTTGGAGAGAAGAAGATGAAGGATTTCTTCAGCCTCCTGATCCTGGCTCTGGAGATCATCAAGCGGTTGCTTGACCTGCTGAGCTAAGATCGGGTCTGGAGGGCGGGGGGTTGCAGCCCCCGTCCTCCTCTTTCCAATCGTATTTCGTCACATGTGACGTTTCAAGCTCAGCACGCTCCGAATCTGCGGTGGGGCGGATGCACACCGCACAGCCAGCTATGGCCGTGGGCCGCATCCTGGCCAGCGACACCGGCCCGAGCATCCACAGCACCGACGAGAGGCCGGAGGGGTTCTTGGTGGTGTGAGGTAGTGGAGAGTGGCCTGAGCAGTTCAATAATATCGGGGAAACGCCTGATTCGGCTTCCAGACGGCCTGAGACACCGTTGGATTCGTGTGCGGACGCATACCATAATATGCAAATTGCTTTCAAAACCCGCTTAATGGGCGGGATTACGCCCTAAATTGGAGGATTTCTTGCCACATTGAGATTATCCATGAGAGAGAGGTGTGAGTCTGTTTTTCTGAGGTTGCGGTTTATGATCATTTCTCTTGATGCCTATATTGTGCGCGTTCGTGAAGCCCGTAAAACAAAGGCGAGGCCACTTGGTCTTTATGATGGCAGGGGCCCTTTAATTTCGCGCATTCATAGGTATCTGCGAGAGCTTTCGACTAAATATATTGCGATAAACGCGATTCATAGGTCTGTTAAGGTTGAGAACCTGAGCCTCAATGGTGACGAGCTGCGTGGATTGATGCTTGTTGGTCACTTTGGGTTCAGTGGAGATATCATTGATACTTCTACTGGGCAGACTGTTTATCAGAAAAAAAAGACGGATGCAGATCCAATCCCATATTTCTTTTCACTAAAGCTACCTCCAAATGAGGATAAGGGCGTCCTTGTTTTGCAGAGGACTGGACTAGGTGGTATTAAAAACCTATTTGATCTTCTGATTGTTGGTCAATTTATTAGAGACCACAATGGACTTGTCATGGATATTAACCCATTGGCGCCGCAGGAAGTGCTGAGAGATTATATTGCGAGAGGGCGTATTGAGCACGTGAAGTTGATAAGGCATTCCATTGCTTCGGACATTGCCGATCAATTTGGTGGTGTTACGAATGAAGAAGAGGGAGTTGTTGAACTGACTATAAGGCCGAAGAAAAAGAGCTTCTTTGATAAACAGGGTTTGTTGGAGGTGGTGGACGGTGAACGTGACATCAACTCACTCTACCGCTTTCATGCTTTTGACTATGACTCAGTTGAGGCGAAGGTTACTGTTGACGGGGTGGCTAGGACTTTTGATGTTGTACAGCCAAAGAGATTTCGCGCGTCCGTAAATATTACTAGGGATGTTGTTGTTGGCTCGAATGGGCATCCAGATTATAATAGCTTGGTTTCCATATCGGACTCGGTTATTCGAGGGATGGCCCGAAAGGCAGGGATCGTGTTATGAGTTCAAAGATCAATGCATGGTGTATCGTTCAGGATCATCTGGATACATTAAGCAATGAGCAAAGCAATGAAAAGTCATTACTAGATATATTGGTATTTTATGTTGCGCCGCTTGTTGCGGCGCTTTTGTTTTATTTTATGTATGGCGCAATTGAGAAGGATGCAATTGCTGCCGCTATTTCTGCGCTTTCTATCTTCGCTGGCCTACTGATTAACGTTCTGGTTCTTCTCTACTCAATTTCTTTGCGACCTCCGGAGTCTTTGAATAAAGATTCAGTTGAAAGATTAGAGCTGGAGAAGAGGTTTCTGAGGCAGATTTTTGCTAATATTTCTTATGCAATATTAAATGCAGTGCTAGCTACTGTTCTTCTTGTTATTTCTGGAATGGTTGCTGGGGTTATTGCAAAGGTGATTTCATCTATCTCGGTTGCCTTCTGCATCAACTTTGTGTTGACGCTGATTATGTCGTTAAAGCGCATCCATATGCTTCTGCGTCGGAAATTCTAAATCTGTTTAATTCTCGTAATTCCATCCTGTCGGTCCTATCTACTTGCCTGCCTCGGGGCATCCGTCCATCTCCGGACTGACGCCCATCCAGCGTCACCGCCCCACCGCCGGCCAGCCCGTAGGGCGGGGGCGGGCAGCCCCCACAACCCCGCTTCCATCGGGGCACTCACCCGCCGTCCTGGAGCTGCTCACCTGCATGGTGATGGTGACGCAGCTCGCCAGCCGGGCGGGGAGGGGCGGTGTGCCCCTCTGGCGCTGGGCGTCGCCTCGACCGGCGGCCGGCCCGCGGTTGCCCGATGGAACGCGCTCCGGTGGACCGTGGGTGCGGTCTGCGGGTGAGGGGCTACCTTGTTGGCGCCTTTCGGTCGCGTGCGCGCTGGATGGGGCTGCTGATGCCCGACACGAACAAGCCCGCCGGGTCTCCCGCGGCGGGCTTTCTCATGTGCGCTGGGAGGTGCCCGGTAGGTCCGTGGTTTCTATGGCCGCTTGATGTCTGAGCAATATTTTTGCTCAAGCAGCGCCACCCCAGTTTGCTTCTCAATGCCTGCATGGGCGCGGTTAGCTTCGATTAACAGATTCGGTTCAGTCGAAAGGAGAAGTATTTTTTCAGGAATCGACAAATTTTTCAAAGCTATATCAAGCAATCCCTTGTTATTCCTGCTGATAAACCCAGCTTGCGAAAAAATTTTCTCTTCAATTGTTCCCATAGCACTTATCTTGCTTTGGCATTGCTCGTAGTATTTCCTAACAGCATCCCATTCATTGATGCTTATAAAAAACCCAACTACAGCATATAAAGAAAACAAGCCGCCGGCTATCGCAACCCATGGCATCATCTGATCCACTTGTTAAATACAACTGTCACGTCATCTTGAGTAAGCTCTTGCGCTTCGCAATGATGCTCGTAGCGTTCTGCAGCGAATATATCTACTCAATCTAGCCTCGTGAGAGGTGTTGCTTCAGTTTGCCGCAACCGTACTCCCGCCCCCCCGTCCCCCTGGTAGGTGCCTTCCGGAATGAACTCGACGCCGGCCCCCTCCAGGGCGGTACGCATCGAATCGATCGTGCTCTCTTTCACCCGTTCGCCGCGCTTGAAGCGAGCAATCGTGTCCATAGAGACGTTCGCCGCTGCCGCAAGATCACGGACGCCCCACTTTACCGCGGCCAGCGCCATGTCGAGTTGGATAGGGTGCATTTCTGAGCATCGCTACGATTGTCGTTGCAGGCATCGCCTGTTCGAAATATCGTAGCAGGGCTCAGATATCTGGGCAAGCGGCCGAACCGAGTGCTGGAACCACCCGGCCCGGCCTGACCACAACCCGACCTGAGTGGAGATCGGATCATGGCTGATTCCGTCAATACCACACCCTTGCCTTTATGGCGCGTTCCGCTCGCGGTGCTGAGCAACCTGTTCGTGCTGGCGGAGGTGCGTCATGGCTGAACGTGACGACTCCGGGCAGCCCGCCTTACCGTCGCTGCGCGCCCTGCTGCTTGGCACCGCGGCGCCGCTGTCCGACGCGCTGTCCGAATGGGAAAACGACTATCTGGCGACCGAAGCGGACCCCTCGCTCAGCGCCGACCAGCGCATTGCGCTCTGGATGGACCAGGACCACACCCTCACCAAGCGCGTGCGTGCCGTCCCTGTCCGCAGCCTTGCCGATGCGGTGGCCGCCGCCGGCCAATATCTGAGTCTGGCGCGGCAGAACGTCACCGCACACGCGGTCCCGGAAGCGGTGGCTCTGGCCCTCGCGGAAGGGCTGCACGCCTACCTGTCCGAACTGCGGGCCACCGTCCAGACCACGGAGGGGAGCAGCACTATCCCCGCGCTTGGCATGACCTTCACGGATGCTGTCACCTCGATCCGGCGGCGGTGGCGTGAGGCCGCAGAGGCGGACGACGCCGATTCGGACAAGATCGCCGCCGATGCGATCCGCATCACGGAAGCGGCGCTGAAGGCCGACCCCAGGACCCCCGCCGACGCTCTGGCACAGCTCGAATTGCTGGCCGATCCGGATACCGGGATGGCGGTTGGCGAAAGCGCCGACGAGACGGACGCCGCCACGATCCGGCGCGTCTACGCGGTGCTGGCTGGGGTGCCGTCCGGGATCGCGGGGGCTGCGACAGGCAGCAGCAGCATCCCGTCGCTCGGGATGACCTTCGCCCAGGCCGCCGACCGGATCGCCGCAAACCATGCGGAACATCTCGCCCTTCCTGATGAGGACAGGGAAAGCGCCGACCGGTTGGTGGATGAATGGTGCGCCATCGCGCTCGCCGTGTCCGCCATGGCGCCTCAAACCATCACCGACGCCTTGGCGGTGCTGCGAATTGCCAGCCATCCATCATCCGTCTTGCCATACTGCGACGTGCACGCGAAAGGCACGTCCGCTGAGGCGCTGTTCGGCGCCTTGCTTCGGGCCGCCGCGTTCCTCTCCGCCATCCCAGCCGGGCCGGTGCAGAGTTGCACCCAACCAGATGCCCATCTCCTTACCCTCTGGAATCGCTACACCGCCGCGGTGAGTGCTTACGAGGCGCTTCCCGACGGACTGACCGATGAGGACTACGAACCGTCCTGGCTCGCGGTGGATGCCCTCCGGGACAAGATCAAGGCGACCATGCCCATTACCTTGGCCGGCGTCGCGGTCCGGCTGAAACTGCACCTGATCGGGCTGGCGGAAGATGCCGCGGTCACTCCGTCCTGTTTCGGCGGGCCGATGCCGGCGGTGCTGAATTCGGCCGGGGACCTCGTGGCGCTGTGGCGGCTGATTGCACACCTCGAAGGCGCCACGGTCGCCGCCGGCCCATTCGTCACACCCACGGCACCGGAAACCGACGCTTTCGCGGATACCATCGCCGCGTTCCGGACGGAGGCGCCGGCGTCCCTGGCAATCCCCGACACCCCCACCGAAGCCATGGTGCAGGCCGGCGCCGCTGCGGGCGGATGCCGTCCGGAGCAGGTCCGCACGATGTTCGCCGCCATGGTTGACGCCTACCGCTGGGAGGCTGCGTGATGCCCGTCCTCCATTTCCCCGACCAGGGCACCCGGCGCCCGGCGGAAGTCGTCATCGACACCCGGCGCCTGACCATGCGGAGCGCCGCTGAGTGGCAACAGCAGATCGTGACGGAGTGCCGGCGGCAACGGACCCTGACCCCCACCGTGTTCCGGTTCCTGAAGGGCAGCGGCCTGTTGGGCCGGTGCACCTTCCTCGCCTCCGAAGGGCCGGCCGAGCCGCTCCGGTTCTGCTACATCGGCGCACCCACGGTCGGGGTTCTCGGCCGCGGGTGGGCTCGCTCCGTCCTCGACCAGCCGGTGGACCAGGACCCGCACACCGAGTTCGCCTGCCGCGTCGGCCTGGAATACGCCGAGGCCATCGGTGCGGGCGAGGCCCTGTTCAACCGGATCGCGGTGGCCGGCGTGGGGCGGCCCTTCGTCTACACCCAGGCGCTGTTCGGGTGGGATGACCGTGGGCGGCGGGCGGTTCTATCGGCCATCGACATGTAGACGCTTCCCTGAGGGCTTGGAGTAGCAACGGAACGGATAATCCGATTGGAACGCTACCAACATGGCCTAGGTATTAGGAGAATTTTTAGGCATGTTGAGCGAGGATGCGGAAGTGAGTTACGGAGGAAGTTATGACAGACTCTCAAGATATTGGAATGGGCTATGATTCTCTTCCATTGCTAGCCGTCCTTCCAACTGATGGGGTTCACAAAGTATTTAATGTGCGGCGGCGAAACAAAATTGACGATCAGACAAGCATAATGGAGAGAATGCTATATGTGGCAGTCGCCGAGCTTGGTCCAAAGCAAATGCAATCATTTATAAGGAATATTGGAATTGAGGTTTTCAAAGAGCATTTCGTTGTAGATGCCGTTGATGGAAGCCGAGCCGAAGTAAATTGGGCTGCTGTCCGATAAAATGTGTTTTCCGACAGGGGGCGGATCGCCTGACCATTCCAATTTTCAGAAGCGTAGACGGAAACCCCTGTCGGATTGATCGGCTGTACGGAAACCGACGCAAAGAGGTTCTCCGCCCAACCGTCTCGGCTTAATCGGACGCTCTGTTACGTTGCTACTCGAATCCCACTGACACGGCGGCGGCCTCGGTCACCAGGACGGGCCGCCGCAGATACCGAGATCCATATACACGGCGTGGCGGCTCAACCGCATGAAGTGCAGCGGGAGCCGCCCGACGCCGTTTTGGTGATAGAGCATGCCGGGCCGCTCCTCCAGCCGGCGCCGGCCACCGCCCCGCCTGCTCCATACCGGCACCGTCTCGGGATCGACCAGTCCCACCACCCATTTCGGGTTCCAGCGGGCCAGGGCGACCAGCCGCACCAGTTCGCCGAGCCGATGGAACAGCCCGGCACCGCGCCAATCCGGGCGGGTCCAGCCCGCCACGATCCAGGCCACCGACCCGCGGGTGTCGTGGGCGGCCTCGCTGGCGACGAAGGCCCATTCATCCGCCGGCGCCGAGCCGGGATCGTGCAGCGCTGACAGGTCCGCCAGCCGGGCGCCGAAGCTGGAGGAGGCGCAGTCGACCAACACCACGGCGTGCGTGGCGACCACTTCCCCTTCGCTGTCGACCAGCCCGAGCCAGAAGGCTGGAGCGCTGGTTGGCTTGGGCAGTAGGGGGAACCAGCTGTCACGGTGCCGGGCGTTCAGCGCTTCCAGGTCCTGCCAGGACTCGCACAGGATCGGCGTCACGCCGCGGGCGATCAGTTCCTCGCAGAGGCGATCACGCGCGGCGCCCAGCGCCGGGGCCAGCGGGCCGGTGCCCAACGAGAGGGTCTCAACGAGGCGGAAATCGGGCACGGCTGTGCGTGCCGGGAACATGGCGTTCACGGTTGGTATCCTTTGATTGAACATAGGGGTTGGGTATTCAGACCGACGATCTGCAGACATCAGTTCGCAGGATCGATGCGGTTGCGCACCTCGCCATAACAGACACAGGCGCGAGGCCAGCGCCTACATCGAGGTATTTCCGATAGCCTCTTGGAACGGGCGAGAGAAACGTCTCAACGTCCGCTTGTCGTCTCTTCCATGGAGGACGAAATGGACGCCGCTAATTTGATACGATTTGTCCTGACACACATTCCTTTGATCACCTTTCTACTGGCGATCATCATTCCCACCCTCAGCCGATCTGATCGGACGCCGGAAGGCTATCTGTCCTGGCTGCTGCTGTTGGCCGTTGGTGTCGATGCTCTCTGGGCTGGGCTGTTCCATGTGTTCGCTCCCGAGCGCGCCGCGGCATTCATCGGGTGGACGACAAGCCCGTTTCAGTTCGAGATCGGCGTCGCCGACATAGCGCTGGGCGTCATGGGGGTGCTTGCCTTCCGCAGATCACTCGACTTCAAGGCGGCGGTCGTGACCTACGCATCGCTGTTCTACATCGGCGTGGCGTACGGCCACTTTCATCAGATTTGGGTGGCCGGGAACTATGCGCCTGGGAACGCTGGCATTCTTCTCGTTCTTACCTGCATCCGGCCATTCCTGTTGATCCTGCTCCTCATCGCGGCTCAACGGAAGGCGGCCCCGGCGTTGGCGCTTGGGAGGTAGGAAGTAGCTGGCCGAGCGCTGCTTCGTCGCGCTTCCGAGGTAAGCAATCGCGCAGCGCGCCGTAGACCAGCCCGGCCATGCAGAGCAGGTCGGCGGCCAACCCGAAGGTCGAGCCGGTAAGCAGGTCATGCGCGACCCAGCAGGCTCCGGACACTAGGAACAGCGCGCGCAGCAGGAGGGCCGACCGGCACCAGCGCGCCGCGGTGGCGAGGATCATCCCGGCCGCTGCACAGGCCGAGGGCCAGCCCGCCCAGGTCGAGGCGGCCAGCACCGCGAGCGCCGGCACCGTGGCGGTATAGAGCGCCCGGCACCACCGCGGCCGGTCATCAGACCAGGCGGTGGCGACCTGCACGACGGACAGGCCGGACATCGCCGCACCGGTCCCGGCCCCGATCAGCAGGTAATGCAGCGCGAAGGCTGCGGCAGAGGCACCCTGTCCGGCCAGCAAAGCACGCCGACCGGACAGCCAAGGCCAGAGGGCCACCAGGACGAACCCGGCGGCCCCGGCGAGGTCGGAGAGGTGAGGAACGGTCATGGTACCCCTCACTTCCGCAGCAGCTTGTCCTTCGCCGCGGACCCGGCGCTGGAGCCGACCCAGTAGGACACCACCGCCGACGCCATGGTGGTCAGGGCGCCGAGCATGATCGAGACGGTGGTTTCCTGCCCCGGCGGGATGGATTGGGTCAGGACGAGCTGGAGCACGTAGCCGAAGGCGAGCAGCACGATCACCGACACGACCGGCGCCCCCCAGGAGATGCGGCTGCCGGCCTGGGCAAGCTGGACCGTCTGGGCGCGGGCGTCGGCCCGGTCCTCGTTGTCCAGCCGCAGCAGTGCCACGACCTGATCGCCCTGCTGGCGGTACAGCTCGGCCAGCATGGCGGGATCGTCCTTCACCGTGGCCGCCGCGTGAGCCGCACCTTCCGGGGTAGTGATCGGCAGGCCGGTCACCGCGGAGACGACGGACACCGCGGCCTCGCCGACCTTCTGGGCGGTCTCGCCGGTGCCGAGGGCGGCCTTGGCGACCTCCGGCAGCAGCACCGGGGCCAGGGCGGAGATGATGGGGATGAGCAGTGGCAGCATGGGGATGCCCCTCCTTCGGGCATGAAAAAAGCCGCCTCGGCTGGGGCCGGGCGGCGGGGTGGATTCGGGTTGTTGGTGGCTGGAACGGCGGTGCACCGGGTGGGTTGATCCGCCATGGACACACGAGCTTCCGCGGCCCGGTTTCAGCGGCTCCTCCAACTTCGGGAGGACGCTTTCAAGCGGGCACGGTCACTGCAGGAGCAGAGCCGGGAACTGGTCGCGCGATCGGTGCAGGCCCGGCTCGAAGCACAGGACATACGTGCCAGATCTGCGGACCGGCGGCAGGGGTGAGCGATTGTCAGAATGGTGCGTCAAGCGCATCCTGACCGGGTGCACAGGTCGATGGAGCCCGGCATGCCCAAGCCCCAATACAGCAGCAGGCTCATGGTCCAGGGGTACCTGACACGGGAGCAGATATTGCTCCTGCTGACGGCCGATCCTGGCTCCGGGGAAGTCTATGCGCCGGATTGGCTGATCGAGGATTGTCACGACC
>NZ_JBHSLC010000101.1:0-613 GCF_042657465.1 Azospirillum himalayense
GGGTACCTGACACGGGAGCAGATATTGCTCCTGCTGACGGCCGATCCTGGCTCCGGGGAAGTCTATGCGCCGGATTGGCTGATCGAGGATTGTCACGACCGCGGGCTGATCACGCCGGGCGATGGGCCGGGCCGGTGGCGCCTCAGCGGTGACGGCTGGGATGCCTGGAATGCGCTGCTGGATTGACGGCGGACATCCTGAGGACGGTCAGGCCAACGCGCCCGGCAGGATATCCGGCAGCTACACCGTCTGGCACCGATTCCACAGGAGACTGTTGACGCTTGCGGGGCGTTGGCTCTTTGGAGGTGGCGACCATGGACGAAGTGGAGATGGAGCGTCTTAACCGCCTGCACCGCGACCTCATGCGCCGAGCACACGACGCCATTGAGGAAGCCCGAAGACGGCGCTGCGATCTCCAGAGCTTCTCTAAAATAGCGTGCGTCCGCAGCAAGAGCCTCAGGGACCAAGCGACGGAAGCCGCTTCTCACGCTGAGGAAACCAGGATTTGGACACAGGACGTTCACGCCCGGACGGTTGAAACGCTCGCAGCGAGCCGGACTGCCGCCTCTCGCCATGCTCGGCGCGGATCGGGCAGTGCTCGTGCAGGGTCAGG
>NZ_JBHSLC010000102.1:0-30854 GCF_042657465.1 Azospirillum himalayense
CCTGTCGAAGATGGGCTCGTTCCTGATGATGGGCCTGATCGGCATCGTCATCGCCAGCCTCGTCAACATCTTCGTCGGCTCCAGCGCGCTGCAGTTCGCCATCTCGGTGATCGGCGTGGTCATCTTCACCGGCCTGACCGCCTACGACACCCAGCGCATCAAGGAGGAGTACGCCGAGGGCTACGGCCACGAGGGCAACACCAAGCTCGCCGTCATGGGCGCCCTCTCCCTCTACCTCAACTTCATCAACCTCTTCCAGATGCTCCTCCAGCTCATGGGCAACCGCGAGGAGTAAGGCGGCGCTTCCATCCGGTGCACCGCCTGCCAGAAAGGGCTGGCCGCTTCCCGCGGCCGGCCCTTTTCTTTTTTACGGCTTGCCCGTTGCCGGAGCGGCGTCCGGCTTGGGCGGATACTCCACCGACACGATGTGCAGCGAGTTGTTCGGAAAGGAGCAGGCCGCGTCCGGCGCCGCCTGGGAGGCCGGGTCGAAGGCGTAGGGACGGGGGGAGCGGCCGACGGTCGCCCCGCTCCCCCCTCCAGCCGCCCCGGCCGCCGCCGTCTGCACGCCCGGCCCGGTCACCCGCGACGTCCAGGGCGCTCCGGTGAAGACGCCCGGCGTCGATTCCTCCGCCCACAGCCACAGCACGCGGGTGCCCACCGGCTGCGGCTGCGTGAAGGAGTGCAGCACCCGCTCGCAGGTCTCCCGGTCCATGTTGTGGATCGCCCGTTCGACCACCGTGTTCTCCGTCCGGGGCGTCCATCGCGACAGCAGCAGCGAGCCGAGGGCCACGCTGACCGCCACCCCGCCCAGCGAGCAGGCGACCACCAGCCGGAAACTGCCGTCGTCCTTTGCCATTCCTTGCCTCCGCTGTCGATTGTCCATGCCCCCTCCACCGACACGCCTCACGTTTGTGTTCCGCTCCGCAAGGCCGGCCCGGAACGCCGAAAAGGGGACCACGCGCGTGGTCCCCTTCCGGTCGATCCGCTGAAGCGGAGGTTACGGGCTGACCGCCGCCGTGACCGGACCCCTGCCCTGCTGGGCGGCGAGTTCGGCGTTGCGGGCATGGTGCCGGCGCAACATGGGCCGCAGGACCGCGATGGCGCAGAAGGCCGCGATGAGGTCCATGGTGGCGCAGATGTAGAGCACGGTCGCCCAGGTGCCGGTGGCTTCCATCAGCAGGTTGCCCAGCGGGACCAGCAGGGCCGCGACGCCCTTGGCGCAGTACAGCACGCCGTAGATCTTCGCCGCGTGCTTGGTGCCGAAGGTGTCCGCCGAGGTGGCGCTGAACAGGCTGTACACTTCGCCCCAGGCCAGGAACACCATGCCCGACAGGATCAGGAACATGATCGGGTCGTGGCCGAAGCGGCTGAGCATCAGGATGCCGATGCCTTCGAAGGTGAAGGCGATGAACATGGTCGCTTCACGGCCGATATGGTCGGAGATGAAGCCGAACAGCGGACGGGAGATGCCGTTCATCACGCGGTCGAGCATCAGCGCGAAGGGCAGAGCCGCCATGGTGATGCCGAACAGGCTGATCGGGGCTTCCTTCACGCCCAGATCATGGGCGATCACGCCGAGCTGGGCCACCGCCATCAGACCGCCCGAGACGGTGCAGATGAACATGACCATCATGACCCAGAAGACCGGCGTCTGCAGCGCTTCCTTCAGCGTGTAGTCGCGGCGGGACTGCAGGACCTTGGTCGAGGCCTTCACCTGATCCTTCTGCGGGGCGCGCAGGAAGAAGGCGGCGATGAGGATGATCGTGCCCTGCAGCAGGCCGAACCAGAAGAAGGCCGCCTGATAGCCGGACGAATGGATCATGTTGGCGATCGGCAGAATGGTCAGGGCCGAACCGGCGCCGTAGCCGCCCGCGGTCAGGCCGACGGCGAGGCCGCGCTTGTCCGGAAACCACTTGATGGCGCTGTTGACGCAGGTGGCGTAGACGCAGCCGACGCCGATGCCGCCGATGGCCGAACCGACATAGAGCATGCCGAGCGAACCGGCGTAGCTGTCGATGATCCAGGAGAGGCCGGTCATCACGCCGCCGAAGGCGACGATGACGCGGGGGCCGTAGCGGTCGATGAAGTAGCCTTCGATGGGGGTCAGCCAGGTCTGGACGACGACGAAGACGGTGAAGGCGGTCTGGATCGAAGCGCGGGTCCAGCCATGGGTGGCCTGGATTTCCGGCACGAAGAGCGTCCAGGCGTACTGGATGTTGGCCGCGGCGACCATGCAGACGATGCCGACGACGATCTGCATCCAGCGCGCGCCTTCGGAAATGGGCGCCTGCGAGCCGCCAGGCGGTGCAGCGATGGACTGACTCATTACTCTTCCTCCCCAATGCGGTGATCGAACACTCAACTCAGCCGGGCGGGGCCGATGGTTGTTGTCGCATTGCCTTTCTTTGGGGCTTGCGTGCCCTTCGCATCTTGGCAGGAGCACCACCGCCACCGTTGGGAGAGGCTTGGTGTTCCGCATTCCGTACTTGGTATACCACACAATCAGCGGAACACAACATCCGTTTCAGGAATCACAGCACAATTAGTCCTCGCTGTCGCAACTATCGTTAAAGGTATGCCCTACGAAAAATCAGTATCCCCGGGGCCGGTCTTTCGTACTATGACTTTGAAAAAAGCAAAAAAAGGCCGCGCCAAAGCAGGCGCGGCCTCTGATTGAGTTCGCTTCACTTACGATCACAACAGTGGAGAAGCCGTTACACCAAAAACGGCTGTTCCAATCTTACAGAACTTCAGATCATCAGCAACCTCATAGTCGATCTAATCTGTATGTTCCGTACGAATCGGAAATAAACAATCCGGAGACCCAAATCACACCAAGGCCGTCCGACCTCCTTATCCCCTCTTCTCTCAGTTTACGATCCTGCGCCCCGGTTAATCCCAGGGACCCTCAAAAAAAGTTCGCGCCACGAATCATCAGCCGCCAACGCCATGCCGGGGCCATGCCGCGGCGCACCGGGGCGGTATCCATCGCAGGCTCGGCCGCAGGGAACAGAAAGGACGCTCAACCTGTTGTTGGGGTGTCCGGCCGCCTCCCTGGCTGTCGGCAACGCCATCGCCCGCCAAAAACGGGAGCCGCCATGAGCCGCCACCAATCACGGGATCCGTCACAGGACCCCGTCCGCTTCCCATTCCGCACCGCCGCCGACCAACCCCTGCCCGATCCCGGCGCGAAGCGGCGGGAGATCGCCATGTTCCTGATTTTGGCGGTGGTGATCTGGCCGATCCTGTCGGTCGCCGTCGTCGGCGGCTACGGCTTCCTGGTCTGGATGTCGCAACTCATCATGGGTCCGCCCGGTCCGCCCCCGGTCTGAGGGGTATGACGCCATGGCCGATGAATCGGTCGACTTAGGGCGACGAGGCTTTCTTCGCGGACAGCGCCGCAGCGATCCGGCGCCGTTGCGCCCGCCCTGGTCCCGGACGGAGCGCTTCACCGACCTGTGCACGCGCTGCGGCGCCTGCGCCGACGCCTGCCCGGAGGGCATCATCCGCCGAGGCGACGGCGGCTTTCCCGAGATCGACTTTCAGCGCGGCGAGTGCAGCTTTTGCGCCGCCTGTGCGGAAGCCTGCCCAGAGCCGGTCTTCGACCGAGCCGCCGCCCATCCCTGGACGTTGATGGCGCGGATCGGCCCTTCCTGCCTCGCCATAAAACGCGTTGTCTGTCGAAGCTGCCGCGACGCCTGCCCGGAATCGGCCATCCGCTTCGCCCTGGCGCCGGGCGGCGTGGCGGTTCCCACCGTGGAGGACGTGTCATGCACGGGCTGCGGCGCCTGTCTGGCCGCCTGCCCTGCCGACGCCGTCACCCTGCACCCCGGACCGGAGACCGTCCATGCGCCCTGAAGCCCCGGACCGTCCGGCCGAAGCGCCGGCGGAATGGCACATCGCCTCGATCCTCGTCCATCTGCGGCCCGAGCGCAGCCCTGAGGTGCGGGCCGCCGTCGCCGCGCTGGGCGACGTGGAGATCCATGCGGAGGAGCGGGGCCGGATGGTGGTGACCGTGGAAGGCCCCCACGAGGGCCGCATCGCCGACCGCATGACCGCGATCCACCTGATGCCCGGCGTCATGTCGGCGGTCATGGTCTTCCACCACGCCGAGCCGACGGCGGCCCGGACCTCGGAGGAGGTCGCTACGGCGCAGCGTTGACGCGCCAGATTTCACATTCGTCAAGAAAAAGGGGGGAGGAACCCATGCTTGACCGGCGGGATTTCATCAAGGCGCAGGCGGTCGCGGCCGCCGCCACGGCGGGGGGCATCAGCCTGCCCGCCATGGCCCAGCAATCCATGGTGGCGGGCGAAGACGCCCAGCTCACTTGGTCCAAGGCGCCCTGCCGCTTCTGCGGCACCGGATGCAGCGTCATGGTCGCCACCAAGGACAACCGCGTCGTCGCCACCCACGGCGACATGCAGGCGGAGGTCAACCGCGGCCTGAACTGCGTGAAGGGCTATTTCCTGTCCAAGATCATGTACGGGCAGGACCGGCTGACCCAGCCGCTGCTGCGCATGCGCGACGGCAAGTACCACAAGGACGGGGAGTTCCGCCCGGTGTCCTGGGACGAGGCCTTCGACGAGATGGCCCGCCAATGGAAGCGGGTGCTGAAGGAGAAGGGGCCGGACGCCGTCGGCATGTTCGGGTCCGGCCAATGGACGATCTGGGAGGGCTACGCCGCGTCCAAGCTGATGCGCGCCGGCTTCCGCACCAACAACCTCGACCCCAACGCCCGCCACTGCATGGCGTCGGCTGCCGTGGCCTTCATCCGCACCTTCGGCATGGACGAGCCGATGGGCTGCTACGACGATTTCGAGCACGCCGACGCCTTCGTGCTCTGGGGTTCGAACATGGCGGAGATGCACCCCATCCTGTGGACGCGCATCACCGACCGGCGGCTGGCCCACAACCACGTGAAGGTGGCGGTCCTCTCGACCTTCGAGCACCGCAGCTTCGAACTGGCCGACGTGCCAATGATCTTCGAGCCGGGAACCGATCTGGCCATCCTGAACTTCATCGCCAACCACATCATCCAGACCGGCCGGGTGAACAAGGCGTTCGTCGAGAAGCATTGCAGCTTCCGCCTGGGGCAGAAGGACATCGGCTACGGCCTGCGCCCCGAAAGCGTTCTGGAGGTGCGCGCGGCGAACGCCAAGGACCCGACCGATTCCAAGCCCATGAGCTTCGACGAGTTCGCCACCTTCGTCAGCGACTACACGCTGGATAAGGTGGCGGAGCTGAGCAAGGTGCCGAAGGAGCGGCTGCTGGCGCTCGCCGAGATGTACGCCGACCCGAAGATCAAGGTCATGTCGCTGTGGACCATGGGGTTCAACCAGCACGTCCGTGGCGTGTGGGTGAACCACATGGTCTACAACATTCATCTTCTGACCGGAAAGATCTCGGAGCCGGGTAACAGCCCCTTCTCGCTGACCGGCCAGCCGTCGGCCTGCGGCACGGCGCGCGAGGTCGGCACCTTCGCCCACCGGCTGCCCGCCGACATGCAGGTGACCAACCCCACCCACCGCTCCCACGTCGAGGAGGGCTGGAAGATCCCCAAAGGCCTGCTGCCCGGCAAGATCGGCTATCACGCCGTCCTGCAGGACCGGATGCTGAAGGACGGGAAGCTCAACGCCTACTGGATCATGGTCAACAACAACCTCCAGGCGGCGCCCAACAGCGACAATGAGACCTATCCCGGCTACCGAAACCCGGAGAATTTCATCGTCGTCTCGGACGCCTACCCGACGGTGACCGCCGCCGCCGCCGACCTGATCCTGCCCGCCGCCATGTGGGTGGAGAAGGAGGGCGCCTACGGCAACGCCGAGCGGCGGACCCATTTCTGGCACCAGCTCGTCAACGCGCCGGGCGAGGCGCGGTCTGACCTGTGGCAGCTCATGGAATTCTCCAAGCGCTTCACCACCGACGAGGTGTGGCCGAAGGAGATCCTCGACGCCAACCCCGACTTCCGCGGCAAAAATCTTTTCGACGTGCTGTTCCGCAACGGCAACGTCGACCGCTTCCCCCTGTCGGAGCTGGACCCCGCCTACGAGAACCGGGAGTCGAAGGAGTTCGGCTTCTACGTGCAGAAGGGGCTGTTCGAGGAATACGCCGCCTTCGGGCGCGGCCACGGCCACGATCTGGCGCCCTTCGACACCTATCACGAGGTGCGCGGGCTGCGCTGGCCGGTGGTCGAGGGCAAGGAGACGAAGTGGCGCTACCGGGAGGGGCTCGACCCCTACGTCCCGAAGGGCGAGGGGGTGCGCTTCTACGGGAACCCGGACGGCAAGGCCAACCTGTTCGCCTTCCCCTACGAACCCCCGGCGGAATCGCCCGACAAGGACTTCGACCTGTGGCTGGTCACGGGGCGCGTGCTGGAGCACTGGCACTCCGGCTCCATGACCATGCGGGTACCCGAACTCTACAAGGCCATGCCGATGGCGCTGGTCTACATGCACCCGGACGACGCGAAGGACCGGGGGCTGCGCCGCGGCTCGGAGGTCAAGGTGATGTCGCGGCGCGGCGAGATGCGCACGCGGGTCGAGACGCGCGGGCGCAACCGGCCGCCGCGCGGGGTGGTCTTCGTGCCCTGGTTCGATTCGGCGCGCCTCATCAACAAATGCACGCTCGACGCCACCGACCCGATCAGTAAGCAGACGGACTTCAAGAAGTGCGCCGTCAAGATCGTGGCCGTCTGAGGGAGGACCGCAACCATGCGCCGCCATCTCATGTTCGCGCTGGCCGCGGCCCTGCCCTGCCTCGTGCCGGCACTGCTCGCCGCCCAGGGAACCGGACAGGTCCGGGAGCCCTTCCGCCCGCCGATCCAGTTCACCGACGAGGACCCGGCCCCGCCGATCCCCGCCGACGTCACCGACGACCGGCGGGTCGCCCGCAACTATCCGGAACAGCCGCCGGTCATCCCGCACAACATCCGCGATTATCAGATCAGCCTGAACAACAACCAGTGCCTGACCTGCCACAGCCGGCAGTTCACCGGGGCCACCCAGGCGCCGATGATCAGCATCACCCATTACGTGGACCGCGAGGGCCAGACCTTGGGCGCCGTGGCGCCGCGGCGCTACTTCTGCACGCAGTGCCACGTCCCCCAGACCGTGGCGCAGCCCATCGTCCCGAACACCTTCAAGGACATGGACAGCCTCATCAGCCGCCCGTCGGACGGGGGTGACCGGCGATGAAACTGCCCGATTACCTGCTGCGGCCCTGGCGGATCATCGCGGGGCCGAGCCGCTACCTCAGCCTGGGCTTCCTGACGCTGGGCGGCTTCCTGGCCGGCGTGATGTTCTGGGGCGGCTTCAACACCGCGCTGGAGGTCACCAACACCGAGAAGTTCTGCACGAGCTGCCACGAGATGCGGGACAACGTGTTCGAGGAGCTGAAGACCACCATCCACTTCACCAACCGCTCCGGCGTGCGGGCAACCTGCCCGGACTGCCACGTCCCGCACAACTGGACCGACAAGATCGCCCGCAAGATGCAGGCGTCGAAGGAGGTCTGGGGCAAGATCTTCGGGACCATCGACACGCGCGACAAGTTCGTGGAGAAGCGGCGCGAACTGGCCGAGCATGAATGGGCGCGGCTGAAGGCCAACAATTCCCTGGAATGCCGCAACTGCCACAGCGCGGAATCCATGGACATCACCAAGCAGGGGGCGCGGGCGGCGCGCATCCACCAGCAGTATCTGTTCAGCGGGCAGCGCACCTGCATCGACTGCCACAAGGGCATCGCCCACCGCCTGCCGAACATGGACGGTGTGCCGCCGGGCTGGAGCGAGGCGTCCACCGGTATGGGCAACGAAAGCGATGACCCGCTGGGCCGCTGGCTGGCCGACGCCACACCGGGACCGGCGAACCCGCATTGAGCGGGTGATGAAATCCCCTCTCCCAGGGAGGGAGAGGGGTAAACCAGCGCCGTTACTCGGCCTTGCCGTTGACGGCGTCCTTGAGGGCCTTGCCGGCGGAGAACTTCGGCGCCTTGGAGGCGGCGATCTTGATCTCCGCACCGGTCTGCGGGTTGCGGCCCGTGCGCTCGCCGCGCTCGGCGATCTCGAACTGGCCGAAGCCCGGCAGCTTGACCGTCTCCCCCTTGACCAGCGCGTCCTGCAGGCTCTCCAGAACCGCGTCCAGCGCCTTGCCGGCGTCGGCCTTCGTGCCGCCCAGCTTGCCGGCGATCGCGTCGATGAGATCGGCCTTCGTCATTCCCAAATTCCCCTTGTTCGTGGCGGAACCCCAGCATGTTCCAGGGCTCCAGGCGCCTCTGACGTACCCTGACGGACGGCGGCGCGCAAGATGCTCCCGATCGGAATCGACCGGGCGCGACGCTGTGACCCGCAAAAAGTCGACGATTCCGGCCAATCCGGCGGATTCGTCTATGCCGAACAGGCGAGTCCCGCCCCAACCGACGTCAGCTGACAAAGTCAATTGACCAAGTCAATTGACAAGGGCGGCCTTGACCAGAACGGCGGCGCTTTCCGTGGTATCGCGCTTGTCCAGCTTCTTGGCGACCTCCTCGATCTCGGCCACCGGCATGACCCGGCGGGCCTGCTTGGCCGCGGTGACGAGGCGGCGCTGCGCGAGACGGACCTGATCGCCCAGTTCAGTCAGCGTCTGGTAAGCCTTGCGGCGGGCCTGGGTGTCGATGCTGCCGCTCGTCTCGGTCGCGCGTTCGGTCGCAGCAGCCAGATCCTTGCACGACTGGAGGTACGTGGAGATGGCGTCCGTCAAAAGACGGCGGGCCTCGGTCCGCGGATCGGAGGGGCTGCTGCTCGACGTGGAAAGAGACACTTCACACTGCTCCTTGCTGCTGCGTATGACACACGACTGTAACAGGCCGTGAAAAATGGGCGGAGTGGCGGCCATTGTCCAGCGGCCATGCGCATCCTTTGACCGACTGGACAGGGGAAAGCCGGTTCAGGGCACCTGTTTCTTCTCCAGCTTGCGGGCCAGGGTGCGCCGGTGCATGCCCAGGCGGCGGGCGGTTTCGGAGATGTTGAAGCCGGTCTCCGCCAGGGTTTCGTGGATGCGCTCCCACTCCAGCGTCTTCAGCGAGGTCGCCCGCGCCCCAAGCGCGATGGAGGGATCGCCCTCCGTCCGCTCGAAGGCCGCCTCGATGTCGTCGGTGTTGGAGGGCTTGGCGAGGTAATGGCAGGCGCCCAGCTTGATCGCCTCGACCGCCGTGGCGATGCTGGCGAAGCCGGTCAGGACGACGATCCGCGTCTCCGGGTCGTTGGCGTGCAGTTCCCGCACGCACTCCAGGCCGGAGCCGTTGCCCAGCTTCAGGTCCACCACCGCGTAGGCGAAGGGCACCGTTTCCAGCAGAACCCGCAGCCCGTCCAGGCTGTCGCACCAGTAGACCTGATAGCCCCGGCGCTCGAAGGAACGGCGCAGGACCTTGGCGAAAGCGGCGTCGTCCTCCACCAGCACGAGGGAACGGTCAGTCTCCATGGCTCTCTCCCGCGGACAGGGCGGCGAGCGGCAGGGTCATGGTGACGGAGGCGCCGCCGCCGGGGCGGTTGCGCGCGGCGACCGAGCCGCCCAGCTTGCGCACCACGTTGACCACCAGGAAGAGGCCAAGCCCGCCGCCGGGCCGCCCCTTGCTCGACCGGTAGGGTTTGCCGAATTCCGCCAGCATCCGCTCCTCGAAGCCGGGGCCGGCGTCGTTGACCGTCAGGACGAGGCTGTCCCCCTGCCGCCCGGCGGCGATGCCGACCCAGCCGGGAGACACCTCCAGCGCGTTATCGAGCACGTTGAAGATCACCTGCTTCAGCGCGAGGTCGGAGATGATCCCCTCCCGCGAGCGGACGCTGTTGTCGTAGTCGACGCAGGCCGGGGAGCGGCTGTCCTTCCACTCCGCCACCAGATCGTCCAGGAAGGCGGTCACGGTGGTGCGCAGCGTCCCCTCCCCCCGCGCCTCGCCGGAGGACAGCAGGATGCCCGACACGATGGCCTTGCAGCGGTCGATCTGGTTCTGCATCTCGGCGATGTCCTCGGCCATGTCGGGATCGCCCTTGACCACGGGCATCCGCCGCCAGTCGTTCACGATCACCGACAGCGTGGCGAGCGGGGTCCCCAGCTCATGCGCGGCGCCGGAGGCGAGCAGGCCGAGGCGCACGATGTGGTCCTCCTCCATGGAGCGCTGGCGCAGGTCGGCCAGATGGGCGTCGCGGGCGCGCAGGTTGCGGGTGATCTGGGTGATGAAGGGGACGATCAGGCTGGCCGTCAGCACGAAGCACAGGAACATCCCCTGGATGTGCAGGCCGAGCAGCAGTCCCTCCAGCCCCGGCGGCAGGGCCAGCGGGCGGTAGGCGCCGATCAGCAGCGTGAAGCAGGCCGTGGCGACCAGCACCAGCGCCCAGGCCGACCAAGCCTCCAGCAGCACCGCCCCCAGCGTGATCTGCAGAAGGTAGAGCGAGATGAAGGGGTTGGACGCGCCGCCGCTGAGGTAGAGCTGGACCGTCAGCGCCGACACGTCAATCAGCAGCTCCAGGAAAAGCTGGGTGTTCGACACCGAGGTCTGGCGACGCAGGTGCAGGACGCTGGCGATGTTCAGCGCCACCAGGAACAGGATCACCGCGCCCATCTGGTCGAGCGGCAGGGTGATGCCCATCCGGTAATGCACGATCAGGATCGTGATCACCTGCCCGGCGACGGCGAGCCAGCGCAACTGCACCAGCAGGAACAGATTCTTCTTGTCGGTGGTGTCGCGCACGGAAAACGTCTGGCCCTTCGCCGGCTTCCTTCGGTCCCCTGTTATATGGGCACGATACCCCGGCTTGGCAGCCTTGCCACGGATTCCGGACGGGCTTGATAGCACAAAAAAAGCATGGCGGAAGAGTCCATGAGGGGACTTTTCCACCCGGCGAAAGACCATGAAGAAAAAGAGATTACTTCTTCAACCCCGGCGTCGCCCTTCACTGCGCGCGACATAGAGCGATGCAGCGATCAGCATGAGAGCCAAGGCGAACCACGTCAGCGCATACACGAGGTGGTTGTTCCGGAACTTCAGGACGGTCAACCCGCCGACCGGAAGGCCGCCCGGCGGGCTGGCCTCGGCGTCGATGAAATAGGGGGCCGCCTCCGTCACGCCGCGGGCCGCGGCAATGGCCGCCACGTCGCGCGAGTACCAGCGGTCCTGCGCCGGATCGTTGGAGCGCAGGAAACCGCCCCCCGGCTCCGTCACCCGCAGCAGGCCGGTGACGGTGGTGTCCTGATCGATCAGCCCGTCGGGGCGGCTGTCGGTGCTGCGCCGCTCGGGCGGCACGAAGCCCCGGTTGACGAGCACGGTGAAGCCCCGGTCGGTGCGCAAGGGGGTAAGCACCCAAAAGCCGCCACCCCGCTCGGTCACCGCCTGGACGAGGGTTTCCTTGTCGTTCAGGAAACGCCCGGTGACGCTGACCCGCCGGTATTCCTGGCTGGCCGCCGTGACGGCGGGCCAGTCCTCCGGGCCGGGGGCGGGAACGGGCGCGGCCTGCGCCCGCTCCTCCACCCGCTGGATCAGGTCCAGCTTCCAGAACAGCCGCTCGACCTGCCAGACGCCGAGCGACGTGAAGACGGCGACTCCCGCCAGCGCCAGGACACCGAGAAGGACCAGCCCCCGGCGCGGACGGTGGGTCGCCGTGCCGGTCACGGCAATTGGCTCGGGTCGTGGATCGGCATCATGTTGGTGTTCAGGTGGTACATCACCCACAACGAACCGGCCAGCATGATGACCACGACGATGAGCGTGAAGATCAGCGACAGCATGGTCCACCCGCCTTCCGCACGTCCGTTCATGTGCAGGAAGAAGATCATGTGGACGACGACCTGGACGGCGGCGAGCGCCATGATCGCGATCGCGGTCATGTTCTTGTCCAGGATCGTCCCGTCCATGACCAGCCAGAAGGGAATGACCGTCAGAATCACCGACAGGACGAAGCCGATCAGGTAGCTGCCGAGCGTCCCGTGGGCGCCCTCGTGCTCCCCATGGCCGTGGTCGTGATGCCCGGCCCCATGGTGCCCGGAATGATGTTCGGCGTGAGAACTCATCGCAGCATTCCCATCAGATAGACGAAGGTGAAGACGCCGATCCAGATGACGTCCAGGAAGTGCCAGAACAGGCTGAGGCACATCAGGCGCCGGCGGTTGGCCGGGATCAGGCCGCGCTTGTTGACCTGCACCATCAGCGTCACCAGCCAGACGAGGCCGAAGGTGACGTGCAGGCCGTGGGTGCCGACCAGCGTGAAGAAGGACGACAGGAAGGCGCTGCGCTGCGGGGTCGCTCCGATGTGGATCAGGTGGGCGAACTCGTAGAGTTCGATCGCCAGGAAGGCGGCGCCGAACAGGCCGGTCACCGCCAGCCACAGCTGGGTCTGCGACACCCGCCCCTTCTCCATCGCCAGCATGGCGAAGCCATAGGTGATGGAGGAGAACAGCAGCATGGCGGTGTTCAGCGCCACCAGCGGCAGGTCGAACAGGTCCTTGGGCGACGGCCCGGCGGCGTAGTTGCCGCCGAGCACGCCGTAGGTCGCGAACAGCACCGCGAAGATGAGGCAGTCGCTCATCAGGTAGATCCAGAAGCCCAGCATGGTGCTGGAGCCTTCGGGGTGCGCGTGCTCGTCCACAACGTGGAACACCGGAGCTTGGCTGCGGGGCCGCTCGGCTGTCAGGGTCGTGCTCATGCTTTACACCTGCCCGGAGAGGAGACGGGTCCGCTCGTTCTCGGTCCGCACCACCACGTCCGCCGGGATGTGGAAGTCGCGGTGATAGTTGAAGGTGTGGTGGATGGCCGCCGCCAGCAGGGCGACGAAGCTCACCGCCGCCAGCCACCAGATGTACCAGACCAGGGCGAAGCCGAGGACCACGCTGATCCCGGCCAGGATCACGCCGGTGCCGCTGTTGCTGGGCATGTGGATCGCCTTGTAGCCGCCCAGCGGGCGCTTGTAGCCGCGCTTCTTCATGTCCCACCACGCGTCGTTGTCGTGGATCATCGGCGTGAAGGCGAAGTTGTAGTCCGGCGGCGGCGAGGAGGTCGCCCATTCCAGGGTGCGGCCGTCCCACGGGTCGCCCGTGCGGTCGACCAGCTCACGGCGCTTCCAGACGCTGACGGCGATCTGGAGGAGGAAGGCACCGATGCCCGCCGCGATCAGAACGGCGCCCACCGCGGCGATCTGGAACCAGATCTGGAGCGACGGGTCCTCGAACACGCGCAGGCGGCGGGTGACGCCCATCAGGCCCAGAACATAGAGCGGCATGAAGGCGACCCAGAAGCCGACCACCCAGCACCAGAAGGAGACCTTGCCCCAGAACGGGTCGAGCCGGAAGCCGAAGGCCTTGGGCCACCAGTAGTAGATGCCGGCGAACAGGCCGAACAGCACGCCGCCGATGATGACGTTGTGGAAGTGGGCGATCAGGAACAGGCTGTTGTGCAGGACGAAGTCCGCCGGCGGGACGGCCAGCAGCACGCCCGTCATGCCGCCGACCACGAAGGTCAGCATGAAGGCGACGGTCCACATCATCGGCAGCTCAAAGCGGATGCGGCCGCGGTACATGGTGAACAGCCAGTTGAAGATCTTCGCACCCGTCGGGATCGAGATGATCATCGTCGTGATGCCGAAGAAGGAGTTCACGCTGGCGCCCGACCCCATGGTGAAGAAGTGGTGCAGCCACACCAGGTAGGACAGGATCGTGATGACCACCGTCGCGTAGACCATGGAGGTGTAGCCGAACAGCTTCTTGCCCGAGAAGGTCGAGGTGACTTCGGAGAAGATGCCGAAGACCGGCAGGATCAGGATGTAGACTTCCGGGTGGCCCCAGATCCAGATCAGGTTCACGTACATCATCGGGCTGCCGCCGAGATCGTTCGTGAAGAAATTCGTGCCGACATAGCGGTCCAGCGACAGCAGGACCAGCGTGGCGGTCAGGATCGGGAAGGAGGCGACGATCAGCACGTTGGTGCAGAGCGACGTCCAGGTGAAGACCGGCATCTTCATCATGGTCATGCCGGGGGCGCGCATCTTGACGATCGTGCAGATCAGGTTGATGCCGGACAATGTTGTTCCGACACCGGCGATCTGCAACGCCCAGATGTAATAGTCGACACCCGTCTCAGGGCTGTAGGCGATGTTGGACAGCGGCGGATAGGCCAGCCAGCCGGTGCGCGCGAACTCGCCGACGAACAGCGAGACCATGATCAGCACCGCACCGCCCACCGTCATCCAGAAGCTGAAGTTGTTCAGGAACGGGAAGGACACGTCGCGGGCGCCGATCTGCAGCGGCACCACGTAGTTCATCAGGCCCGTGACGAAGGGCATCGCCACGAAGAAGATCATGATGACGCCGTGGGCGGTGAAGATTTGGTCGTAATGGTGCGCGTTGAGGTAGCCCTCGCTGCCGCCGAAGGCGATGGCCTGCTGGAGGCGCATCATGATGGCGTCGGCGAAACCGCGCAGAAGCATGATCAGGCCCAGCACCATGTACATGATGCCGATGCGCTTGTGGTCGACGGTGGTGAACCACTCCTTCCAGAGATAGCCCCACAACCGGAAATAGCTCAGCGCCGCGACGAGCGCGATGCCGCCCAGCACGACCGCGACGAAGGTCGCGACCACGATGGGCTCGTGATAGGGGAAGGACTCCAGGGTCAGACGCCCGAAGAGCGGGTGGGTGGCGACGGTCGATGTGTCGATCATGGCGGTAGGCCGCTCAGGGATTGGCCGTCAGCCGCGGCCCGAACGCAGGGGCGGGCGCGGAGATCGGCGTGATGGAGGAGCGCGGCAGACCCGCGCCGGAAATCGGAGACTCGTCGGCGGGCGCGTTCAGGACGCCGAGGGACGATTCGACGGCGCGGCCGGTCAGTTCCTCGGTCGAGCAGATGCCCGCCACATAGACCGGCGCCGGGCCGAGAACGGCGGTGCCGCGGCGGGACATCTTGTCGTGCATCAGCGGCATCACGTTGTCGATGCCGGCCAGCCCGAGGCCGCCCTTGGCGTCGATGGCCATCATGTCGTGCATGCACATCTTGCCCGGCTCGACGCACATCCCGACGATGGCCTTGAACAGGCCCGAGTCGACGGCGCCGTAACGGCGCACCGGCTCGTTCTCGCTGGGACGCTCAAGCTGGAGATAGCCGTCGCGGTCAAGCTTGCCGCCGCCCGCCTTGATGTCCGCCACCCACGTGTCGAAGCCGTCGGCGGCCAGACCGTGGAAGGTGAAGCGCATGTGCGAGAAGCCGGCGCCGCTGTAGTTGGCGGAGAAGCCCTTGTAGCTGCCCGGCTCGTTGATGACGGCGTGCAGCTTCGTCTCCATGCCGGCCATGGCGTAGATCTGCCCGGCCAGCGCCGGGATGTAGAAGGAGTTCATCACCGTCGAGGAGGTGATGTTGAAGCGGATCGGCCGATCCACCGGGGCCGCCACCTCGTTCACCGTGGCGATGCCGTATTCCGGGTAGATGAACAGCCACTTCCAGTCGAGCGCCACGACGTTGACGTCGAGCATCTTGGTGTCGGCCGGGACCGGGCGCCCGGCGGCGATGCGGTCGAGCGGGCGATAGGGGTCGAGCAGGTGGGTCGCCATCCAGGTGAGGGCGCCCAGGCAGATGATGATGAGCAGCGGGGCCGCCCAGATCACCAGCTCCAGCTGCGTCGAATGGTCCCAGTCCGGGTCGTACTGGGCCGTGCTATTCGACTGGCGGTAGCGCCACGCGAACAGCACCGTCAGCACCATCACCGGAATGATGATGAGAAGCATCAGGAGGGTGGAAATGGTGATGAGGTTGGCCTGTTGGCTCGCCACGTCGCCGGACGGGCTCATCACCACAAGGTTGCAGCCACTCAAAACCGCCATCAGCGGCAGGAGGGCCAAGGCGCGGAAACGGGTCAAGGCAGGACCTGTCAGCAGGGGTTCGCTTTGGATTTGGGCGAAGAGCTAACCCCCACGGGCCGGGTAGGACATTGGACAATTTGTCCAATGCGCCGCGATTCCGCGCCGCCATTGACGCACATCAAGGCAATGCGTCCATGGGCGTGGCAGAATGCCGTTGCGGTGCCTATTTAATTCCCTCTGACGCAATTGCCAGACGGTGGGGGGACCATGGGATCATCGACCACGGCGACCGAACGGGACGCAAGGCTGGTCAATGCCCGCGACCACCGGGTGAATCCCGGTGAAATCGCGATTGGCGTCATCATCGGACGGACGTCCGAATTCTTCGATTTTTTCGTTTATGCCATCGCTTCGGTGATCGTCTTCCCGAAGCTGGTCTTTCCCTATCTTGACCCACTCACCGGAACGCTGTGGTCCTTCGCGATTTTCGCGCTGGCCTTCGTCGCCCGCCCGGTGGGCAGCATGCTGTTCATGGCCATCGACCGTGCCCACGGACGCGGCGCCAAGCTGACCCTCTCCCTGTTCCTGCTGGGCACCTCGACGGTCGCCATCGCCTTCCTGCCGAGCTACGAGCAGATCGGTGCTGCGGCGATCTGGCTTCTGGCGGCGGCCCGTATCGGCCAGGGTCTGGCGCTGGGCGGCGCCTGGGACGGCCTCGCCTCGCTGCTGGCGCTGAACGCGCCGGAGAACCGCCGCGGCTGGTACGCCATGATTCCGCAGCTCGGCGCCCCCATCGGGCTGATCGTGGCGAGCGCCCTCTTCGCCTATTTCGCCGGCAACCTGTCGGCGGAGGATTTCTTCAGCTGGGGCTGGCGCTATCCGTTCTTCGTGGCCTTCGCCATCAACGTGGTCGCGCTGTTCGCGCGGCTGCGCATCGTGGTGACGCCGGAATACACCCACCTGTTCGAAAGCCGTGAGCTTCAGCCGGTCCCGGTGACCGAGATGCTGCGCAACGAGGGCATGCGCGTCGTGCTGGGCGCCTTCGCCCCGCTGGCCAGTTTCGCGCTGTTCCACATGGTCACCGTCTTCCCACTGTCCTGGATCTTCCTCTACACCCAGGACACGCCGGCGGACTTCCTGCTGATCGAGGTGGTCGCTGGTTTCTTCGGGCTGGGGGCCATCATCGCCTCCGGCTGGATCGCCGACCGCATCGGCCGCCGCACCCTGCTGGGAAGCTGCGCCGCCGCCATCGCCGTGTTCAGCGGCGTGGCGCCGCTGCTGCTGAACGGCGGGCCGCTGGGCGAGCTGGTCTTCATGATCGTCGGCTTCGTCATCCTGGGCCTGTCCTTCGGCCAGTCGTCGGGCGTGGTCACGTCGGGCTTCACCCAGCGCTACCGCTACACCGGTGCGGCCATCACCTCGGACCTCGCCTGGCTGTTCGGGGCGGGCTTCGCGCCGCTGGTGGCGCTGGTGCTGTCCGCCAACTACGGCCTGTTCTCGGCCGGCGCCTACCTGCTGTCGGGCGCGGTCTGCACGTTGCTGGCCCTGTGGCTCAACAAAACGCTGGCCAAGTAACCTGAACGAGCGTCGGGAACCGGACCGGCCTCATCCTTGCGGGATGCGGCGGTCCGGTTCCATCCTTTCATGAGTAAGGCGCGTAATGACGACAGCCGGCGCTTCGCAGCGCTCATGATGCGGCAGGCAATCGCCGGTCAATCGTCAATGTCGTTCAGGATGTCGGCAATGGGGCGGTCGTCCAGGAGGCCGTTTTTGCAGTCGTCGACGCCCACCAGGATGGCGCGCCGAAGCTTCCTCAGCTTTTCACGCTCGACCGCCTTTTCCCGATGAAGCCGGCGAAGCGCCTCGGACGGGCCGCTGTTCATGGTTGGCATGGACCACTTCCTTCTTCCGAAGGACATCTCGGAACGATTGACAATCTTTGTCAAGACGCCCGGAACTCTCCGAAATTGCCCACTCGAACGCGCTTTGATACCCGGCGGCGGTACGCCGGAATCCCATGCGGCGGCTACCCCCGACTTTAATCGTCGTTAAGAGATCGGCGCGCATCCTGCCCTTACACACAGATCGGCAGGTCATCATGTCCCAGTACAATCCCGCTGTCGGCACCACCGAGACCGTTTCCTTCCCGCTCCCCCTCACCGCTCCAGCCCCCGCCAAGAAGCTGCGCGGCCTGCCGCTGGTCGCCCTGTGGGGCGGGCTGATCGCCGCTCCCTGGATCGTCCTTTACCACGCTGCCAAGCTGGTGTTCTGAGACCGGCGATCTCAGGCCGCCAGTTCGGCCATGATCTCCGGCACCTGGGCCAGCAGCTCGCGGGCCAGGAAGCCCAGCGGCCCGCGGCGGGCCAGACGATTGCCCGCCTCGCCATGCAGATGAACGCCCCAGATCGCGGCCTGGGCCGGGTCGGCGCCCCGCGCGGCCAGCCCGGCGATGACGCCCGCCAGCGTGTCGCCCGACCCCGAGGTGGCGAGGCCGACATTGCCGCCGTCGTACGACCACATCCGCCCGCCCGGCGTGGCGATGTGGGTGCAGGCGCCCTTCAGCACGACGATCACCTTGTGACGGTCGGCGACCCGGCGGGCCGCGGCGGGCGGATCGGCCTCCACCTCCTCCCGGCTGACTCCGGACAGGCCGGCCATTTCGCCGGCATGCGGCGTGATGATCGTCCGTCCGCCGCGGCGACACAGCGCCGCGTTGGCGTTGTCCAGGCCCATCAACGCCTCGGCGTCGATGACCAGAACGGGGCCACCCTCTCCGTCCAGCCCGGCGATCAGCGCGCCGGTCAGGTCGGCGACCGCCCGCTTGTCCATCATCCCGGGACCGATCAGCACCGCGGTGCAGCGGGCCGCCCGCTCGCACAGCGTGTCCACACAGTCGGGGACAATGCCGCCCTCCGCCGTCTCACGCAGGCCGAGCACCAGCGCCTCCGGCACGGCGAGCCCGAGATGCGGGGCCACGCTGCGGCAGGTCGCCATCTGAAGCTTGCCCGCCCCGGCGCGCAACGCCGCCGTCCCGGCCAGCAGCAGGGCGCCCGGCACCTCCACGCTGCCGCCGATGACCAGCACCCGGCCCCGTCCGTCCTTGTCGGCACCGTCGCCGGGGTGCGGAAGCGGCATGGACCGCAGCAGGTCGCGGGTGACCGGGATCGAGTCGTTCATCGGAAAATCGTTCATCGGACGGCGCTCATCGGACAGCCGTATTGGCGTCGGGTTCGGCGGTCAACGGCGCTCCGGCCACCTCCAGCGGGGCGACGAAGTTGTAACGGCGAAGCTGCATCCGCCCGCTGTGTCCCTGGGCGGGATCGAAGGCGTATTCGGTGACCCCGCAATTCGCCACGTCGCCCTCGCGGTCGATGGCGAGGATCTGTTCCTCCGTCATGCCTTCCAGCAGATAGCGCAGACACAGCACGACGACCTGATGGCTGACCACCAGCACGCGCTGCCCGCCATGATGCAGGCTGATGGTGTCGAGCGCGCTGCGCAGCCGCAGGATCACGTCGCACCAGCTCTCCCCGGCGGGCGGGCGGAAGTAGAATTTGCCGAGGAGACGGCGAAACTCCGCCTGCTCGGGGTGCTCCTGCGCGATTCCGACGGCGGTCAGCCGGTCGAGGATGCCGAACTCCTTCTCGCGCAGCCGCTCGTCCACCACGAACTCCGTGGGCTCGACCGGCAGGCCGCCCCCGGCGTGGATGATCTCCGCCGTCCGTCTGGCGCGCCGATAGGGGGAGGTCAGCACCACGTCGGGCCGCTCGCCCTGCGGCAGCGCGGCGAACCAGCGCGCCAGCGCTTCGGACTGCTGCTCCCCCTGGCGGCTGAGCGGCACGTCCACGTCGCGCTCCGCGATGTCGATCCGCCCAAGCCCGGCGGCGTAGGCGGCATCGCGCGCGACATTCCCGGCGCTCTCCCCGTGACGGACGACCCAGAGCCTCTGCGGCCAGCGCTGCTGCATGGTGAACGACCCTTTCCCGCCTCAACCAAGGCTTTCAACGGGAAAAAGGCCGTTCCGTCACGCAGCGGCGCGTCTTTGCGCGATCAGGCCGTCCGGCGCTCGAAGATGCGTTCGGCTGTGGACTTGCCGGGGCGCCATGGCACGATGCTGATGGGAGCCGCCGGGTCGAGGCTGCCGTTCGCCCGCAGACAGTCGATGGCGGCCAGCGGCTCGTCCCCATGGGGCAGGCCGGGCTGTTCGAGCAGATACCGGCGGTGGTTGTCGGTCACCGCCCAACCCGGCGGACGGCCCAGCGGGCTGGTGGCGACCACGCCGATGGGCTCGGAAACGAGCCACGCCTCGTCCGTGACGCTCCAGCCGACGAGGCGGCGTTCGCCGGGACCCGTCCCGGCACCGCCCGTCCCGGCACCGATGTCGAGCCAGGCCCACTGGCGCAGGCGGGTGGTGCGGTCACCATCGACGCATACGAACATGATCCCATCCTCTCCCGTCAAAAACCGGTCAGGCGGTTATTGTTCTTCTTTTGTTCCGAGTCCGCAAGCGGATTCCGCAGGCGGTTTCCACAGGCGTTCAGTCCGGATCTCCATGGACGTCCCTGTAGAAGACGTGAGTGCCGCGGCCCGCCTGCTTGGCCCGGTACATCGCGCCGTCCGCGGCCACCAGCAGACTGCGCGCGTCCGCCCCGTCGACGGGGAACAGGGCGATGCCGACGCTGGCGCCGATCACGGCGGTCATTCCCTGCACCGGGATGGGCAGCGCCACCGCCTCCACGATCTTGGCGGCCACGCCCCCGGCGTCCGCGGCGAAGGTCACATCCTCCAGCACGATGGTAAACTCGTCGCCGCCGACGCGGGCCACCGTGTCGCTGCGGCGCAGGCAGCCGGCGATCCGCGCGGCGGCGATGCGCAGCACCTCGTCGCCGCAATCATGGCCCATCCGGTCGTTGACCGCCTTGAACCCGTCGAGGTCGATGAAGAGCAGGGCCAAGGGTCGCCCGGACCGCCGCGACCGCGCCAGCGCCACGTCCAGCCGGTCGAAGAGGAGGCGGCGGTTGGGCAGGCCGGTCAGAGCGTCGTGGTTGGCGAGATGGTCCTTCTCCGCCTCGCTCCGCCGCAGATCCTCCTCGGCGGCCTTGCGCAGCGTGATGTCGCGGCCGACTCCGACCAGCCCGAGAAGCTCGTTGCCGGCGTCGCGAATCGGCGCCTTCAGGATCTCCACCCAGATCCGCCCGCCATCGGGCAGCGGGATGCTCTCCTCGTTGCGCCGCGGCTGGTCCTCGGCATAGACCGAGGCGTCGCCCGCGCGGATGCCATCGGCCATCTCGGAGGGCCAGATCTCATGGCTGCCCAGCCCGATCAACTGCTCCAGCGGACGCCCGGTCCAGGAGGCGAAGGCACGGTTGGCCTTGCGCAGAACCCCGTCCCGGTCCTTGAAGAAGACGGCGTCGGGGATGGTGTCGATGATCCCCTGCAACAGGGCGTGCTGCCGCAGGAGCTGCTTCTCCGTCTGCCGCCGCTCGGTGATGTCACGGGCGATGCCGACGACGCCCAGCATCTTGCCGCTGCGGTCGAGGCAGACGGCCTTGGCCGTTTCCATCAGCACGCGGCGCCCGTCCGGGTGGACGAACCACTCCTCGCTGCGGGAAAAGCCCTTCTGCATGGCGATCTGGTCGGTGCGCCGCCGCCGCGCCGCCGTCTCCGCGTCGAACAGCCGATGGTCGGTCAACCCCAGCGGCGGGCGCCCCGCATAGTCGAGCATCGCCCGGTTGACCTTGAGGTAGGTGCCGTTCACGTCCTTGAAGAAGACGATGTCCGGCATCGAGTCGATCAGGCTTTGCAGCATGGCGCGCTCGCGGTCGAGCGCCTCGGTGTCGGTGCCGCCAGGGAGCCGATCGGCCGATGGAGTGGCGAGTTGCGCCTCGTGCAGGATGCCAAGGCGCCCGTCCGGCAGCGCCATGCCGCTGCGGCGCACCCAGGCGGTGACCGGACGCCCCTTGGGGTAGAAGGTCCAGCGTCCCGCCACCGATTCCCCTTCGGCCTGCGGCGCCCCCTCCGGCTGGCTGCCGAAATCGCGGGCCTGGAAGTCGGCGAGCGACGCGGCGTTCCACAGCTCCAGGGCGGCGCGGTTGCCCCAGACCATCCTCCTGTGGCCGCCGTCATGCAGCCAGACCGGCGCCCACAGCCCGTCGAGCAGGGGCAGATCGGCAACGGCCATTGGGGCCGTCGTTGGAACCGTCGTCGGGCGGCCCGCCGGCGCGCGCGACTCACCGCCGGGAACGCCGTCCCCAGACTGGTTCTGATCTGCCTCATGATCCATGGTGGTCGTCGCCGCCTCGGCACGAAGAATGCACCGGACGGCTTTCTAGCATAATTCGAGGCAATCTTCTCCTGCTACCGCGAGACGCCGCGCAGGATCACCTCGACGCGCATCTGCCTCCGTTCGTCAGCCGCCTTCAGCTCGGGAAAGGCGAAGGCCAGCGGGTGGTAAGCCCGCGCGCGGATGTCGTAGCTGAACTCCTCCTCCCCGTCGCGCAGGACGGCCAACCCGGCGTTGGAGGGGCCGACCTCGATGACGGCGCGGCGTCTTTGTCCACACAACGGATCAATCCGGGGATCAATCCGGCCGGAGTTTCCATAAGAAGGCCGCGCTCATGCTTCCGGCGACCGGCGCCGCGGTCCGTCACGCCGAACGCTCGTCCCTCCGCCGCTCCGAGCGCAAACGCCGCCGCAGGACCAGCGCGTACCAGGCCAGCAGGGCGGTGGTGAGCAGCGACAGGGTGAAGGACACGCCGTCCGGCCGCAGGCCGTAGCCCGTGGCGCCGCCGAACAGCGTCACCGAGCTGTCCCAGAGATAGGCGAGCAGCAGGATCAGCGTGTTGGTCCCCGACAGGCCGGTGGCGAGATAAAGCACAAGATGCATCCGTTGCCTCCCGAAGGGTCCTGTCCGGCCATGCGCTTTTTCGCTGCGCGGTGTTGTTCTTGTCCGAAGCCCCGTCATCCTAGGCGCCCGGAGCGATCCTGTCAGCCATGGCCCACACCGAAAGCCCCCCGACCTGGACCCAGCGGCTCCTGCGCTACGGCACGGGGGTGCTGATCCTGGCCCTGCTGGCCGGGGCGCTGGTCATCCTGAACCGCTGGCTGGAGCAGTACAGCGTCGCCGACATCCGGCAGGCGCTGAACCGCATCACGGGCGTGCAGCTTCTCGCCGCCTCGGCGGCGGCGGCGGTCAGCTACTGGCTGCTGACGCTCTACGACCTGCTGGCCCTGCGCCACCTGCGGCGGCCCCTGCCCTACCGCTGGGTGGCCTTCACCGCCTTCACCAGCTACGCCTTCAGCCACAGCCTGGGCTTCGCCAGCATCATCGGGGCGACTGTGCGCTACCGCCTCTACGCACCGCACGGGCTGAGCGGGGTGGAGGTGGCGCAGGTGACGCTGTTCGTCGTCACCACCTTCATGCTGGGGCTGGCGACGGTTATGCCGGTGGTCATGCTGATCGACCCCACGGCCCTGAAGGCGCTGCACGTCCCGCCGGCCAGCGCCACGTTGCTGGGGCTGGCGGCGCTGGCGATCCTGGTGGCCTATGCGGTGGGCGGCTTCTGGCTGCGCCGGCCGCTGCGGGTGTTCGGACACGCCATCGCCTTCCCCCGCCCGTCCATCGCGGTTCGGCAGCTCCTGCTCGGGCTGTGCGACCTGTCGCTGGCGGCGCTGGTCCTTTATCTCTGCCTGCCGCCGAGCGACGCGGTGAGCTACGCCGACGTTCTGGTCGCCTTCGGGCTGGCGCTGGTCGCCGGCATCATCAGCCATGTGCCGGGTGGGCTGGGCGTGTTCGACGCCATCGTCCTGGTCAGCCTGACTCCGGCCATGCCCGGCAACGACGTGATGGCGGGGCTGCTGGTCTTCCGGCTGATCTACTATCTGGCGCCGCTGGTGATCGCCGGATTGATGTTCGGCGGGGTCGAGGCCTTCCAGGCCCGGCGCCGCATCGGCGGCCTGTCGCGGGGCATCTCCGCCGCCGTCAGCCCGGCGGTGCCGCTGGTGCTGGCCGCCTGCATCTTCATCACCGGAGCCTTCCTGCTGTTCTCCCGCGCCACACCGGAGGAGACGCTGCCCGCCCCCTTCGACGCCACGGCGCTGCCGCTGGTGGAGATGTCACACTTCACCGGCAGCGTCGCCGGGGTGCTGCTGATCCTGCTGGCCCACGCGGTGCAGCGGCGTTTGCACGCCGCCTGGGTGCTGTCGCTGATTCTGCTGGCGACCGGCTGCGCCTCCGCCCTGCTGAAGGGTGGCGACTGGCCGGAGGCCATCGTGCCCGGGCTGATCTTCCTGGCGCTGCTGCCGGCCCGCAAGGAGTTTCACCGCCGCGGCAACATCCTGCGCAACCCCCTGACGCCGAGCTGGTTCATCGCGACCGGCGTGGCGCTGGCCAGCGCCTTCTGGCTCGGCCTGTTCTCCTACAAGCACATCGCCTTCAGCGACGAGTTGTGGTGGCATTTCACGTTGCACGGCGACGCCTCCCGCTTCCTGCGGGCGTCGGTGGCGGTCGGGGTGATCGCGCTCGGCGCCGCCCTGGCCCATCTGGTGTCGGCGGCCAGCCGCGACCCGGAGGAGCGGGAGGAGAAGCCCCCCGGCCCCCTCACCGCCGCCAGAAGGACGGACTGAGCACGACGAGGATGGTGAAGAACTCCAGCCGCCCCAGCAGCATGCCGGCGGCCAGCGCCCATTTGGCGCCGTCCGGCATGGTGGCGTAGTTGCCGACCGGCCCGATGGTGGGGCCGAGGCCGGGGCCGACGTTGCTGACCGCGGTCGCAGCCCCCGACAGCGCGGACACCACGTCCACCCCGAGGAAGGCCAGGACGAAGGCCAGGACGAACACCGACATCAGATAGACGAAGCCGAAACCCATCACCGAGATCATCACGTCGGCGCTGACCGGCTTGCCGTTGTAATTGAGCGGAATCACCAGGTTCGGGCTGTAGAGGCGGCGCTGCAGCGCGCGCAGCACGATGAACAGGATCTCGAACCGGAAAATCTTCAGCCCGCCCGAAGTCGATCCGGTGCAGCCGCCGACGAAGGTCAGGATGAAGAAGACCACCGACGCCAACGGCCCCCACCGCTCGTAGTCGATGGAGGCATAACCCGTGGTGGTGACCACCGAGACGACGTTGAAGGTGGTCACGCGGATGGCGTCGTCCCACGGCACGTCCCGCGTCAGAGTCAGCCAGACCGACATGCCGAAGGACACCGCCGCGAGAAAGCCGAGGTACCAGCGGATCTGCGTGTCCGCCCAGAAGCTGGCCGCCCGCCCCTGGGCCAGGCTGATGAAGCGGACGAAGGGCATGCCGCCCAGCACCATGAAGACCACCAGGACCCACTCGATCGCCGGGCTGTTCCAGCTGGCGATGGACGCGTCGCGGGTGGAGAAGCCGCCGGTGGACACGGCGGTCATCGCGTGGTTGACGGCGTCGAACCAGGACATCCCCGCATAGGAGAGCATCACCGCGCAGACGGCGGTCAGGCACAGATAGATCCAGCCCACCGCGATGGCGAGGTCGCTGGCCCGCGGCGTCACCTTGTCCGACCGGTCGGAGGATTCCGAGCGGAAGAGCTGCATGCCGCCGACCTGGAGGAAGGGCAGGATGGCGATGGCCATGCCGATGATGCCGATGCCGCCCAGCCATTGCAGCAGCGACCGCCACAGCAGCAGCCCCGGCGCCAGCCCGTCCAGCCCGGAGATCACCGTGGCCCCGGTGGCGGTCAGCGACGACATCGCCTCGAAATAGGCGTCGGCCGCCGACAGGTCGATCTGCGACACCATGAAGGGCACGGCGGCGAAGGCGCAGATGACCACCCAGGACAGGGCGGTCAGCAGGAAGGCTTGGCGGACGTTCAGCGCGATCCGGTCCATGCGGTTGGCCAGCATGAACTGGACGCCGAAGAACAGCGTCAGGGCGCAGGCGATGGCGAAGACCATCCAGTCCGGATTGCCGGCCGCCAGATCGACGGTCATTGGAAGAAGCATCGCGACGGCCAGGACGCTGAGAAGCGCGCCGATGATGAAAAAGACGGGGCGGGTGTCGAAACCAGTCATGCAGAGGCCATAGCCGATCGGAATTGCGGCTTAACTTGTCACGATTGCGACGCTTCGGCATGCCCGAAGCGCGCCGTAGGGCGATTTTCCCAATGGGTTACCCCATACAGCCTGTTTGAACTGGGCCAAGGCCGTGAATCAGCCCAGTGAGTGCTCCGCTACCCCGAAAGATGTCTGGAATCGGGCCGGATGCGCCCCCGCAAAGAGGGGCGTGGGGCTGGACGGCGGGGGACATCCTGTGCACACTCCGCCCCAGTACGGCTCAAATCGTCGAGCCTTCCCGGATGGCCGGGACCTGCAGGAAACTGGAACAGACAATGGACTGGCGGCGTGCTTTCGGACGATGCCCTGATCTTTCTTCAGCATTCGATCAAGACAGTGTGGACTCTGGAGATTCTGCTGATTTTACGGCGTGATCCGGGTCAGGCATGGAATTCGGACGAACTCATTCGCGAATCGCGCAGCAGCACGCTCATCCTCCAGGAAGCTTTGGCGAATCTTCAAAAGGCTGGATTGATCGAGACGGATGAGGACCAGCGCATCCGCTACCAAAGTGCGACCCCAGCCCTGGAACGCCTCGTGGCGGAGATCGTCTCCGCACAGGCCCGCCGCCCGGCGGCGGTCACCAAGGCGCTGCTTTCCGTGTCGTCGGACAAGGTCCAGAATTTCGTCGGCGCCTTCCGCGTCGGAAAAAGGACATGAGAGTCCATTCATAAATTCCCCCCGGAACAGGGTCGGATTTTGCTAAACTGCCGTTCGAAGTAACCGCATTTGGACCGCTCCCCTGTCCGGAAGAGGGGCAAATGGCTGCGATTGCTTCGATCTGCCGACCGAATGGCTTCGATGTCCTGTGGAGTTTCCATTATGCCGTTTCACCGACCGGCCCTGGGGCTGTCCCTTGCTGCCCTTGCCCTGGCCGGAACCCTGACAGGCGCGGCCCAGGCCGCAACCACGGATCGCAACCCCGCTCCGGCAGCCCAGACCGCTCCGGCCACCGCGCCCACCGGCGCGGCCGAGGCGGCCTCCGCCGCAAAGGTCACGGGCTTCCGCTCCGCGCGCTTCGGCATGACGGGGGAGGAGGTCGTGAAGGCCATCACCAAGGATTTCAAGATCGAGGGCAAGGACATCCGCCGCGAGACCAACGCGACGGAGCGGACCACCAGCTTGATCGTGAAGGTCGACGACCTGCAAACCGGCGCCGGTCCGGCGGTCGTCGCCTACATCCTGGGCCATTCGACGCAGAAGCTGTTCCAGGTGAACATCCTGTGGGGCGGCGCGGTGAATCCGAAGGTCGACCCCAACAGCCTGGTCGGCGCGGCCAACGCCCTGCGCAACTACTTCGTGGGACAGGGCTACCGGCAGGAGGGCATGCTGCTCAACGCGCCGGTCGGTGACGGATCGCAGGTGGTGGTCTTCCGCGGCACCGACAACCAGGGGCGCATGAGCCTGCTGACCCTCGCGGTTCCGCCGAAACCTTCGGACGACACCCCCGCCCTGCCGCCATCGCTCCAGCTCTCCTACATCGAAAAGCCGAACGAGCCGGACGTCTTCAAGATCGAAAAGGGCTTCTGAGCGCCAAACTTCGCCGGTCCGCAACGAAAAAAGGGCGGCGCCATGATGGCGCCGCCCTTTCCGTTTCCGGCGAACCGGATCAGCCGCGAAGGGCGAGGCGGTCGACGAGACCCGACCAGCTGCTGACCGAAATCAGGTGGGCGTAGACCAGCCCCAGCCAGCCGCGGTCACGCCATTCCACCAGCGTCTCGGCGGGAAGCTGGTTGAAGGCCGCCTCGTCGATCACGTTGAACCCGGCGAGGCTCAGCCGCTCGCCGTTGTTCAGGGTGATGTCGGCCCGCTTCTCCGACATCAGGCCGGCGGCGACCACCGCCTCGACGAACTGCGTGGTGTAGGCGCTCTGGGCCTGGACTTCCTTGACGAACTCCAGGGCGTTGTTGGTCAGGGCGGACGGCTGCCCATCGACGAAGAAGGGGTTGTCCCGGCCGGGGACCACGGAGTCCGCCGCCTCGTCGATGCACAGGGTGAGCTGCGACCCGTCCTCGCTCTCCAGGAAGATGAACGGATAGCGGCGGACATAGGCGGGGATATAGGCCCCCTCCTCCCACGCGCCGCTCGCGTCGACGAACAGATTCTCCCCGCTGCGCAGACCGAGCAGTGCCACCGGCTGGGCCGTCGGGCCCTCCGAAAACAGGATCGGGAACTGCTTGCAGGCGGCGGGGAACTCCGCCGCCATCAGCGGCACCGAATTGGTGGCAGCTGCGAAAGCGAAGTTCGGCTCGGTGCGCAGCGACAGATCGGCGTCACGGGCGGCCACCAGCGGGCGGGGGCTCTTGTAGAACAGGGGCAGGGTCGGGTTGTTCATCGTTCGCTATCCAAAGGGTAAGGCCGCGGAGAAAGGCGCGCCTCAGCGCGCCTCCTCCCTCTCCGTTTGCTGGTTGCCGGTGGTCAGGACATCCGGCTGCGCGCCGGCGCGGGTGGTGCCTGGGGCGGTGCCGGCGCCAGCCGAGCCGCCGGTCCCCGGGCTGGTGGTCAGGACCTCCGGCTGGGTCCCCGCGCCGGTCAGGGTCGGGGTCGTGCCGGCCAGAGTGAGAACCTGCGGCGCGGCGTAGGCGGCCAGAGCGTTCGGCGTGAGGCCGGCGCTGGACACCGTACCGGTGAACAGGCTGGTGACGCCGGGGGTGCTGGGAACCGGGACCACCACCACCACGGTCGCGGCGACCCGGCTGACCTGCTCCGTCGGACCCCAGGGGGTGTTGTTGATGAAGTACGGTGCGGCCCGCAGCGGGCTGTCGATCGCGCTGGCGGCCAGAGCGTCCGTCTTGCCGGCCACGGTGCCGAACATCCGGGCGGAACCGGCCTTGGGAACGGTCAGGCTCAGCACGTCGATCTTCTGCAAGGCGCTCCCGGTCTCCTGTCCGATGAGAAGCGCCCCGCCGTCGGACGCCATGGTCAGCATGGTGGACTTGCCCTGGAGCCCCGCCATGGTGATGGGGCCGCCCGCCGAGATGGACGCTTGGCCGTCCGGCAGGAACGCCAGGGCGCCCAGCGTGATCGGGCCGGTCTTGGCCGTAATGCTGGCTGGCAGAACAATGCCCGATCCACCGGATTGGGTAAAGCCCCCCTCCGTGACAACCGTGGCATCGCGACCAAAGGTCACCGTGCCCGCCGCGTCCGTCGTGACCAAGGCCAGCGAGCCCGCGCTGTTCACCGGCGCGCCGAAGGTGAAGCCGGCGCCGGTCAGGCGGAGGCCGCCCGTTCCGGTGGCGGTCAGCGCCTTGGCGAACCGGGTCTCGCCACCCACCGTCTGGGTGAGCGAGCGCACGGTCACCGCCCCGTCGTAGAAGACGCCGCCCGGGGTTCGAACCGTGACGTCGCCCATCAGGCCCGACGCGCCGATGTCGCCCGCCGCCCGGATGGACGCGCCGTTCAGCGACAGCGCGGAGCGGTTGGCGCTGTCGATGGCCCCGCCGAACACGAGGTCACCACCGCCGCTGGTCAGCGTGCTGATGCCGGACACCGTCAGGGCACCGCCGAAGCGCTGCGCCCCGGTGGTGGTGACGGTGGCGCCGTCCAGGCGGGTGCCGCCATTGACGATGATCTGCCGCAGAGTGCCGGTTTCGCCGAAGACCCCGGCCAGGACGGCGTCGCCGTCGACCGTCAGCCCCTGCACCCCGTCGTTGGCGGCTTTGCCGCCGTTCAGCAGGGACACGGTCCCACCCGTCAGGACGGTGTCGGTCCCCAGCGTCACCGCGCCGCCGAAGCCCTGCTCCGCCACAGTGGTCACCGTGCCGCCGTTCAGGGCGGCGGCACCGGTCACCGACAGGCGGCTCAGCGCCTGCGTGCCGCCCACCGCGCCGTTGATGACGGCGTCGCCGGCGATGGTCAGCCCCTGCCCGCCGCGGCTGGCGGCGTCCAGCCCAGCGGCCAGCACGATGGTGCTGCCGGCCAAGCGGGTGTCGGTCCCCAGCACCGCCCGCTCCCCATAGGTCTGGATCCCGGTGGTGTCGACGGAGCCGCCGTTGAGAGCCAGCGTGCCCGCCGCATCGGTGACGACCGAGGCCGCGCGGACCGACTGGGCGAAGCGGGTCTGACCGGCGCTGTTCACCGCCAGGGCGCCCAGCCGGTCGGTTCCGCCGATCACTCCGGCGAAGACGGCGTCGGCGGTCCCGCTGTTGACGGTCAGGGCCTGCCCGCCGTCCAGCGTTCCGGCGAAAGTGACGCCGGCGCCGGTCAGGACCGACGGAGCGTCGGCCAGACGGACCGCGCCACCGTAGGTCTGCGCCCCGCTGGTGACGGCGGTGGCGCCCTTCAGCAGCGTCTCGCCGCCGACCGTCAGCGCGGCCAGCGCCTGCCGGGTGCCGAGGGTACCGGTGAGCGCGGCATTGCCGGCGATGGTCAGCCCCTGACGGCCCGCCTCCGCCGCGTCGAGGCTGCCGGACAGCAGCACGAGGCTGCCGGCCAGGACGGTGTTGGCGCCCAGCGTCACCGCGTCGGCATAGCTCTGCGCGCCGGTGGTGTCCACGCTGCCGCCGTTCAGGATGGTGATCCCGGTGGCGTCGGTGGACAGCGAGGCCGCCTTCACCGCCCCGGCGACGGTGGTGGTGCCGCCGCCGTTGACCGTCAGCGCGCCCAGACGGCTGATGCCGCCGACCGCGCCGCCGAGCAGGATGCCGCCGTTGCCGCTGGCCAGCGTCAACGCCCGTCCGCCGTCGACGGTCGAGGCGAGGACGATCCCGTCGGTGCCGGTGATCCGGCTGTCGCCGCCCAGGGTCACCGTTTCCGCCGCCGTGAAGACCGTGCCGGCCTGGTAGGCGCCGTCCAGCGTCACCGCGTCGTTGTAGGTCTGCGCACCCGTCGTCGTCACCGACGTCAGGCTGGTGGTGCCGCCGGCGTCGGTGGTCAGGCTGGCCAGTGCCGTCGTGCCGCCCACCGCCGCGTTGAACTGCGTGGCCCCGCTGCCGTTGATGAC
>NZ_JBHSLC010000103.1:0-578 GCF_042657465.1 Azospirillum himalayense
CCACCGGCGACTTCACCGGCGACGGCAAGACCGACATCCTGTGGCGCAACACCCAGACCACCGCGGTCGGCCTGTGGGAGATGGACGGCGCCACGCTGAAGAGCGCCACCGCCTTTGGCGCCATCCCGGCGGAGTGGGTGGCGGTCGGGGCCGGCGACTTCACCGGCGACGGCAAGGCCGACATCCTGTGGCGCAACACGGCGACCAGCGAGACCGGGCTGTGGGAGATGGACGGCACCACGCTGGTCCGGGCCGGGCTGACCTCGGTGCAGGGCGGGGCGGACTGGCAGATCGGCGCGCTCGGCGACCTCGACGGCGACGGCAAGACCGACCTGGTGTGGCGCAACAAGACGACCCAGCAGGTCGGGCTGTGGCAGATGGACGGGTTCCAGGTCAGCAACTACCGGGTGCTCGACGCCATCCCCAACGAATGGACCATGGAGGGCACCGGCGATTACGACGGCGACGGCCGCGACGACGTGCTGTGGCGCAACAGCAACGACGACACCATCGCCGCCTGGCGCTCCTTCGACCAGAACGGCGCCATCGGCATCGAGCCGCGCATCATCGCCAACGCC
>NZ_JBHSLC010000104.1:0-2519 GCF_042657465.1 Azospirillum himalayense
GCTTGACGCGCACCATGTCGAGCACCGGGATGCCCTCGGTGATGCACACCACCAGCGGGATCTCGGCGTCGATCGCCTCCAGGATGGCGTCGGCGGCGAAGGGCGGCGGCACGTAGATGACGCTGGCGTTGGCGCCGGTCTTCTCGACCGCGTCGGCCACCGTGTCGAAGACCGGCAGGTCGAGGTGCTTGGTGCCGCCCTTGCCCGGGGTGACGCCGCCGACCATCTTGGTGCCGTAGGCGATCGCCTGCTCGGAATGGAAGGTGCCCTGGGCTCCGGTGAAGCCCTGGCAGATCACCTTCGTGTTCTTATCGACGAGAACAGCCATCTTACGCGGCCTCCTTCACGGCCTTGACCACCTTCTCGGCGGCGTCGGCGAGGTTGTCGGCCGACAGGATCGGCAATCCGGACTCGGCAAGGATCTTCTTGCCCAGCTCGACGTTCGTGCCTTCCAGACGGACGACCAGAGGCACATGCAGCTTCACGTCGCGGGCCGCCGTGACGACGCCTTCGGCGATGACGTCGCAGCGCATGATGCCGCCGAAGATATTGACCAGGATTCCGCTCACATTGGGATCGGAGAGGATCAGCTTGAAGGCCGCGGTGACGCGCTCCTTGGTGGCGCCGCCGCCGACGTCGAGGAAGTTGGCCGGCTCGCCGCCGTACAGCTTGATGATGTCCATGGTGCCCATGGCCAAGCCGGCGCCGTTGACCATGCAGCCGATGTTGCCGTCCAGCTTGACGTAGTTCAGGTCGTGCTTGGCGGCTTCGACCTCGGCCGGGTCCTCTTCGGCGACGTCGCGCAGCTCGGCCACGTTCTTGTGGCGGAACAGCGCGTTGTCGTCGAAGCTCATCTTGGCGTCGAGCGCCAGGATCTCGCCCGAGCCGGTGACGATCAGCGGGTTGATCTCGACGATCGCGCAGTCCAGCTCGGTGAAGGCGCGGTACATGGCGGTCAGGAACTTCGCCGCCGCCCCGACCTGCTTGCCTTCGAGGCCGAGCGCGAAGGCGACCTTGCGGGTGTGGTAGCCCTGGATGCCGGTGGCCGGGTCGATGGCGACCTTGACGATCTTCTCCGGCGTGTTGTGGGCGACCTCTTCGATCTCCATGCCGCCTTCGGTGGACGCCATGATGGTGACGCGGCCGGTGGCCCGGTCGACCAGCAGGCCGAGATACAGCTCGCGCTTGATGTCGGCGCCTTCCTCGACGTAGAGGCGCTTGACCTCGCGGCCGTCCGGACCGGTCTGCTTGGTGACCAGAACATGGCCCAACATCTCGGCGGCGTTCTTGCCGACCTCCTCGATGGACTTGACGACGCGGACGCCGCCCTTGCCCTCGGGGTTGTCCTTGAAGCGGCCGGCGCCGCGGCCGCCCGCGTGGATCTGGGACTTCACGACCCACACCGGGCCACCCAGTTCGCGGGCGACGGTCTCGGCCTCCTCGGGAGAGAACGCGACGCCGCCGCGGGGCACCGCGACGCCGTACGTCTTCAGCAGGCCTTTGGCCTGATACTCATGGATGTTCATGGCTGTCTTCGGGGCTGTCTTCGGGTGTTTAAAATGGAAGGGTGCGGGGCGCAGGCCGGCATCGGCGCTGACGCTTTCCGCGCCGGCACCCTGCGTCCTGTGCTGAATCCGTGGAAGAATAACGGTGTGAGCCTGCGGCTCACCGGATGTGTGCGTCAACGCCCCCGCTCTTCGGGACTGCGTGCGCCTGTTATCCGTGCTGCATGGAACGGGCGTCCCGACGGGGACGCCCCTGCCACGGCTATCTTTACTCGGCGGCCATGCGGGGAACGACCAGCCCCAGCGCGCCGCTGTCGCGGACCTCGCCGATGCGGCGTTCGTCGAAGCCGAGAACCTCGCGCAGGATCTCGTCGGTGTGCTCGCCCAGCAGCGGCGACCGCGTGACCTCGGTCGGGCTGTCCGACAGCTTGATCGGGTTGCCGACCGTCAGGTACTTGCCGCGCGTCGGGTGGTCGACCTCGACGATGGTGCCGGTCTCGCGCAGCGACTGGTCCTCCGCCAGCTCCTTCATCGACAGGATGGGGCCGCAGGGGATGTCGTGCTTGTTCAGGATCTCCATGACCTCGAACTTCGTCTTGGTCATGGTCCATTCTTCGACGGTCGCGAAGATGTCCTTCAGGCGCGGCAGGCGCGCGGCGGGCGTCGCGTAGTCCGGATCGGTGATCCACTCCGGCTTGCCGATGACGTCGCAGATCTTCGCCCACACCGGCGCCTGGGTGATGAAGTAGATGTAGGCGTTGGGATCGGTCTCCCAGCCCTTGCATTTCAGGATCCAGCCCGGCTGGCCGCCGCCCGAGGCGTTGCCGGCGCGCGGCACGGTGTCGCCGAATTCGCCGTTCGGGTATTGCGGGTACTCTTTCAGCGGGCCGCGCTCCAGCCGCTGCTGGTCGCGTAGCTTGACGCGGCAGAGGTTCAGCACGGCGTCCTGCATGGCCGCCAGCACCTTCTGGCCGCGCCCGGTCTGGGTGCGCTGGTAGAGCGCCGTGACGATGC
>NZ_JBHSLC010000105.1:0-642 GCF_042657465.1 Azospirillum himalayense
GGGCGGCGGGGCGTAGGGTCTGGTCATCGGACAGGCCGGGCCCCGACGCAGACGGAACCGGCAGCCAACTCCCCCAGAAGCCAACTCCCCAGACACCGGAAGGAAACCACACCATGCGCCGCACCACCCTGATCGCCGCCGCCGTCGCCGTCCTGTGCTCCGCCCCGGCCTTCGCCGGCGACCTGATGACCGGCGGCATCCCGATGGGCAACACGAGCAACCTGGGCGTCATCTCCAACACCGCCGCGGGCATCCAGAACAAGGCGCAGCAGCAGGTGATGGGCGTGCAGGCCGGCGGCGGGCTGGCCGGGCCCTTCGGCACCGCCTCCAACCTGGGCAACGTCTCCAACCTCGCCGCCGGGGTGGGCAACACCGCCAAGCAGCAGGTCTTCGGCCTGCAGACCGGTGGCGGGATGGGCGGCGGGGTGAAGGCGCCCTTCGCTCTGGGCGGCTTCAACAGCAACGCCGGCACCGTCAGCAACAGCGCGGTCGGCATCGGCAACACCGCCCAGCAGCAGGTCAAGGCCATGCAGTTCGGCGCGCCGGGCGCCCTGTTCAACCAGAACCTCGGCACCGTCTCCAACCTCGCCGCCGGCTTCGGCAACAAGGCCCAGCAGCAGGTCACCGGCATCCAGAAGTAAG
>NZ_JBHSLC010000106.1:0-617 GCF_042657465.1 Azospirillum himalayense
GAAGGCGTGCGGGTTCTGGACTTCACCCATGTTCAGTCGGGTCCGACCTGCACGCAGCTTCTGGCGTGGTTCGGCGCCGACGTCATCAAGGTCGAGCGTCCGGGCGAGGGCGACATCACGCGCGGCCAGCTGCGCGACGTGCCCGAGGCCGACAGCCTCTACTTCACCATGCTGAACCACAACAAGCGGTCCATCACGCTGGACACCAAGAACCCGGACGGCAAGCGCGTCCTGGAGGATCTGGTGCGCATCTGCGACGTGATGGTCGAGAATTTCGCCCCCGGCGTGCTCGACCGCATGGGCCTGACCTGGGAGCGCATCCAGGAGCTGAACCCCCGCATCATCGTCGCCTCGGTCAAGGGCTTCGGCCCCGGCCCCTACGAGGACTGCAAGGTCTATGAGAACGTCGCGCAGTGCGCCGGCGGCTCGGCCTCGACGACCGGCTTCGACGACGGCCCGCCGATGGTCACCGGCGCCCAGATCGGCGACAGCGGCACCGGCCTGCATCTGGCGCTGGGCATCGTCACGGCGCTCTACCAGCGCACCCAGACCGGGCGCGGCCAGAAGGTGCTGGCGGCCATGCAGGACGCCGTGCTGAACCTCTGCCGCGTCAAGCT
>NZ_JBHSLC010000107.1:0-621 GCF_042657465.1 Azospirillum himalayense
CAGTCCCAGTGTGGCTGATCATCCTCTCAGACCAGCTACCGATCGTCGGCTTGGTGGGCCGTTACCCCACCAACTACCTAATCGGACGCGGGCCCCTCTCATGGCGTAAACTTTCCCCCGAAGGGCACATCCGGTGTTAGCGTCCGTTTCCAGACGTTATCCCGAACCATAAGGCAGGTTCCCACGTGTTACTCACCCGTGCGCCACTAGGGCCGAAGCCCTCGTTCGACTTGCATGTGTTAGGCATGCCGCCAGCGTTCGTTCTGAGCCAGGATCAAACTCTCAGGTTCAAGCTGGGATCCGGTCCGAAGACCGAGCCCACTTGACAGGGCCGCTCAAAGCGACCTCACCCAAGCTTTCGAAACTGTTCGTCTCTTACTGCTTGACCGAGATGCTCAAGCGACCCGCGATGCCAGTCCCTATCCGGAACCGGTCCGCGGCCAACGGCCAAAACCGCCGCCTGCGCATCCCTTCTCACAACACGGTATCAACGATTTCCAAGATCCCGCGATCCCTGATCAGGACCGCTGCCCGTCTCGCGCTGCGTCACCGGAGTTCGGTGCGGCGCGTCGGGGCGCTTTATCTAGAAGATCCGAAGCGGTCTGTCAAGCCTTTGTTTTC
>NZ_JBHSLC010000107.1:631-122498 GCF_042657465.1 Azospirillum himalayense
AGCATCTCTGCCGATCCCTTGCCGCCGTCGCGCTTCTCAGCGGCCCCGGCGTCGTGGGAGCCGGGTTATAGGCCGGTCGGACTAGCTCGGCAAGAAGTTTTTTCACCGCAAAGCGTTTTTCCTCGGCGGGGTCGGACGGCCGATGGTGGAGATCGACGACGCGGCGGCGACGACCAGCGGGGCGAAACGCTCCTCCGCCTCCTGCGGGGTGAAGCGCGAGCGCGAGACGGCGATGTTGATGGCGCCGATGGGCGTGCCCGCCGGACCGACGACGGCCGCCGCGATCGACAGGTCGCCATGGTAATATTCCTCGAAGGCGGTGGCGTAACCGAGATCGGCGGACCGCTCGATCTTCGCCAGCAGATCCTCCCGCTTCCAGGTGGTGTTCGGCGTGTAGGGGTGCAGGTCCATGCGGTCGATCAGGGCGACGACCTCCTCCATCGGCATCCGCGACAGCATCGCCACCCCCGGCGCCGTGCAATAGGCCGGCATCCGCATCCCGATGACGACGTCGGTGTTCAGCACATGGCGGCTCATGAAGCGCGACACGAAGACGATCTCCGTGTCGTCCAGCATGGTGAGATTGATCGTCTCCTCGGTGGTCTTGCTGAGATGCATCAGGTAGGGCATCGAGCGTTCGAGCAGCCCGTTGCCGCGCAGGTAATGATGGCCGAGGTCGAGCGTCTTGACCGTCAGCTCGAACCGCTTCGTTTCCGGGTCCTTGTGCAGGTAGCCCAGCTTTTCCAGCGTGTGGGTGAAGCGTTGCGCCGCGCTCTTGTCCAGACCGACGATCGAGGCGATCTGGGTCAGGCTCATCGTCGGTCGCGCCGCGTCGAACGCGTTCAGCACGCGGAACGCCTTCTCCACGGACATCACCATCAGGGGATCGCCGGCGCGCGCGGCGCCGCCCTCCTTCACCGAGGCGTCCGCAACGGCGGTTGCGGATTCCGTGTCTGACTGTCGGGAAGACGGACGGCGCGGAGCCATGGCGATCGGTCCTGTGGTTCGTGTGCGAGAGATACCGTTGACAGGTCTAGCAAAGCAAGCCAAGCTATTCAATACCAAGTATCGTATTGCAATACGACGCGCCGCCCCGAGGGGCGCCGGAACGTCCGCAAGGCGCGCGAAACGCCCCGCTTACAGGAGTGGTCCCGTGTTCAAATTCATCCTCACCGAGGTCCGCGGCCCGGTCGGCATCATCACGCTGAACCGCCCGGAGATCCTGAACGCCTGGAACGCCGCGATGCGCGACGAGCTGGTCGTCGCCTTCGAGCAGTTCGAGACCCAGGACGGCGTGCGCGCGATCATCCTCACCGGCGCCGGGGACCGCGCCTTCGGCGCCGGGCAGGATCTGAACGAGACCAAGACCTTCGACGCCGACCGCGCCGAGGAGTGGGTGGCGGAGTGGGAGCGCCTCTACCACCGCATGCGCACCCTGTCGAAGCCGCTGATCATCGCGCTGAACGGCGTCGCCGCCGGCTCCGCCTTCCAGGTCGCCCTACTCGGCGACTTCCGCATCGGCCACGCCGGGGTGCGCATGGGCCAGCCGGAGATCAACTCCGGCATCGCCAGCACCACCGGCCCGTGGATCATGAAGGAGATGATCGGTCTGGCCCGCACCATGGACCTGACCCTGTCCGGCCGGCTGATGGACGCCGAGGAGAGCCACCGCATCGGCCTGATCAACCGCATCGTCCCGCAGGACCGCGTGATGGCCGAATCGCTGGCCCTGGCCGAGGAGCTGGCCGCCAAGCCGCCGGTCGCCATGCGCCTGGACAAGCAGCGCTTCCGCGAAATGACCGAAGCCGGCTTCCGCGACGCGCTGGCCGCCGGCGTGCGCATCCAGCGCGAGGCCTACGCGTCCGGCGAACCGGCCCGGATGATGGAGGAGTTCCTCGCCAAGCGCGCCGCGAAGCGCGCGTAACGCAGACATCTGAGTCCAAGGGCGCAACGATCCGCCCACCCGCGCCGCCACGGCGGCGCTCAACCACCGGGGCAACAGAGACGCCCCGGCCGCACAGAACAGGGAGTTTCACATGAGCAAGACCTCCGGCTTCTCCATGGGCCGCCGCAGCCTGATGAAGGGAGCCGCCGGCGTCGCGCTGGGCGCCACCCTGCCCGCCGGGCTGCTCCGCCCGGCCTTCGCCGCCACGCAGCAGATCACCGTCGCCGATCCGGGCGGCCCCTACAGCCCGGCCTTCCGCAAGGCCTTCTACGACCCGTTCGAGAAGGCCACCGGCATCAAGGTGGTCAACGTCGCCCGCGAGGCGGAGCCGACCGCCCAGTTCAAGGCCATCGTCGAGACCAAGTCCTACACCTGGGACGTCTGCACCCTGACCCTGTCGGCCCGCGACATCCTGATGACGCAGAATCTGCTGGAGCCGCTGAACTTCACCGCGGCGGACGCGCCCGGCCTGATGCCGGAGTCGCTGACCAGCCATTGGATGGGCACCGACGTCTATTCGACCATCCTCGGCTACCGCGCCGACAAGTTCGCCTCCAACGCCCCGCAGAGCTGGGCCGATTTCTGGAACGTCGAGAAATTCCCGGGCCGCCGCTCGCTGCGCAAGAACCCCATCGACACGCTGGAGCAGGCGCTGCTCGCCGACGGCGTGCCGCTCGACAAGCTCTACCCGCTCGACGTCGACCGCGCCTTCAAGGCGCTCGACCGCATCAAGCCGCACGTCGCCGTGTGGTGGACCGGCGGCGCCCAGTCCAGCCAGCTCATCCAGAGCGGCGAGGTCGACATGATCGCCCTGTGGAACGCCCGCGCCCAGGCGGTGATCGACGGCGGCGCCCCGGTGAAGATCAACTGGAACCAGGGCCTCTACTCGATCGAGGGCTGGGGCATCCCGCGCGGCAACCCGCGCGCCGACGCCGCCCGCCAGTTCATCAAGTTCTGCGCCGATCCGTCCCGTCAGGCCGTCTTCACCGAGGTGCTGGCCTACGGCCCGACCAACCTCGACGCCTACAAGAGCATTCCGAAGGAGCGCGCCCCGGCGCTGCCGACCTTTGAGGACAACCTCAAGGTGATGACCATCGCCAAGGAGGATTGGTGGGGCGCCAACCGGTCGAAGATGAACGAGCGCTTCAACGCCTGGATCCTCGGCTAAGCCCGCCTGTCGGAAAGGAGACCCGCCGCCATGCTCTCACCGCTCGCACAGGCGCGGACTGCGCCGGTCCAGGCCGGAGCCGCCGCCACGCCGAAGCTGCTGGTCGACGGCCTGACCAAACGGTACGGCGCCATCACCGCGCTGGAACCCACCCGCCTGGAAGTCCCGGCGGGCGAGTTCCTGACGCTGCTCGGCCCGTCGGGGTCCGGCAAGACCACGCTTCTGCAGATGATCTGCGGGCTGGTGGAGCCCAGCGGCGGGCGCATCCTGATCGATGGGCAGGACGAGACCCGGACGCCCGTGCACAAGCGGGACATCGGCCTCGTCTTCCAGCATTACGCCCTGTTCCCCCACCTGACGGTGGCGGAGAACATCGGCTTTCCCTTGCGCATGCGCGGCGTCGCCCCGGCGGATCTGGCGCGGCGCGTGAAGGAGGCGCTGGAGATGGTCCATCTCGGCCATCTTGCCGGGCGCTTCCCCAAGGAGCTGTCCGGCGGGCAGCAGCAGCGCGTCGCCCTGGCGCGCTGCTTCGTCTACCAGCCCTCGGTCATCCTGATGGACGAGCCGCTGGGGGCGCTCGACAAGAAGCTGCGCGAGCACATGCAGTACGAGATCAAGCGCCTGCACCGCGAGACGGGCGCCACGATCATCTACGTCACCCATGACCAGGAGGAAGCCCTGGCCATGTCCGACCGCATCTGCCTGATGAACCACGCCCGCATCGAGCAGCTCGGCACCCCGCACGACATCTACGCCCGCCCGAAGACCGCCTTCGCCGCCGACTTCATCGGCGTGTCGAACATCTTCCGCGGCCAGGTCCGGCGCGACGGCAGCGGGGCGCCCATTCTGGTCACCGGCAACGGCAGCTTCCGCCTGTCGGCCGACACCCCGGACCGTCCGGACGGCACGCTGGTCGTCCGTCCCGAGCAGCTCGACATCGACGGCGACGGCGACAACGAGGTGCGCGGCGAGGTGGTCGACACGGTCTATGCCGGGTCCGAGACCCGCGTGCTGGTGTCGCTCGGCGGCGAGGAGACGATCACCGTCCGGCTGCGCCGCGGCACCGCCCCGCCGCGGCTGGGCGAGGTGGTCGCGGTGCGCTGGCGGGCCGACGCCGGGGTGCTGGTGTCATGAGCGCCGCCACTCTGCATCACGACGGAGCCTTCGCGGCGGCGCGGCGGCGGCTGCGCTTCGGCCCGCTGTGGCTGGCCGCCCCCGGCCTCGCCTTCCTGGCCATCTTCTTCCTGTTCCCGGTGCTGCGGCTGCTCGGCCTCAGCGTCCAGGACCTGGAGACCTCGGCCTGGACTGGCGACCACTACGCCCGCATCGTCGCCACGGACGTCTATTTCCGCGTCCTGATGAGCACCTTCCGCATCGCCGGGCTGACCGCCCTGCTGTCGCTCCTGTTCGGCTATCCGCTGGCCTACTGGCTGGCGCAGCTGCCGGAGCGGCAGCGCGGGCTGGCGATCCTGGCGGTGATGGTGCCCTTCTGGACCAGCTATCTGGTGAAGACCTTCGCCTGGATGGTCATCCTGGGGCGGACCGGCGTCATCAACCAGATCCTGTCCGGCACGGGGATGTCCCCCCTGCCGCTGCTGCACAACGAGTTCGGCGTGATGGCCGGCATGGTCCACGCCATGCTGCCGCTGGCCGTGCTGACCATGCTGCCGGTGATGACCACCATCGACCGCCGGCTGGTCCAGGCGGCGGAAACCCTGGGCGCGCCGCCGGCCAACGCCTTCTGGCTGGTCTATTTCCAGCTGTCTCTGCCCGGCGTGGCCGCGGCGGGGCTGCTGACCTTCATCTCCTCGCTGGGCTTCTTCATCGTGCCGGCGCTGCTCGGCGGCCCGCAGCAGACGATGCTGGCACAGCTCATCATCACCCAGATCCAGGAGATGCTGAACTGGGCCTTCGCCGGCGCGCTGGCGACCTTCATGCTGGTGGCGGCACTGGTCACCTGCTGGGTCTACGACCGGCTGTTCGGCCTGTCCTCCCTGTCGGGAGAAACCTCCGGGCGGGCCGGCGGCGGCCAAGGGCACCTGCGCAGCGCCGGGATGAAAATCCTGTCGGCGCTCGCCAAGGCGTCGTCGGCGCTGGGCGGACCGGTCGGGCGCGCGCTGGGGCCGAAGATGATGGACCGGCTGCTGCCGCTCTACTCCGCGGCGGTGATCGTCTTCCTGGTCGCCCCGGCGCTGGTCGTCGTTCCCATCGCCTTCACCACCTCCCCCTTCCTCGATTTCCCGCCGCCGGGCTACGGGCTGGAGTGGTTCCGCGTCTACTTCAACTCCGACCTGTGGGTGTCGGCGACGATCCGCTCCTTCGCGGTGGCCTTCGCCACGGCGATCCTGGCGACGCTGGTGGCCGGTCTGGCCGCGCTGGCGCTCGCCCGCTCCTCCTCGCGCTGGCGGGGGGCGATCTTCGCCTTCTTCCTGGCGCCGATGATCGTGCCGCGCATCGTCATCGCGGTCGGGCTGTTCTACCTGTTCGCCCAGATCGGGCTGGTCGCCACCGACCTCGGCCTCATCATCGGGCACACGGTGCTGGCCCTGCCCTTCGCCTTCGTCGCCATCTCCGCGGTGGTCAAGGGGCACGACTGGCGGCTGGACCAGGCGGCGGCGACGCTGGGGGCGAACCGCTTCCGGACGCTGATGCTGGTCACCGTTCCGCTGATCCGCGGTGGTCTGGTGGCAGCGTTCCTGTTCGCCTTCATCACCTCCTTCGACGAGCTGACCGTGGCGATCTTCGTCAGCGGCGGCGTCAAGACCACGCTTCCCAAGCAGATGTGGGACGACATGATCCTCCAGTTGAACCCGACGTTGGCCGCCGTGTCCGTCGTGGTCTTCGCGATCGTGATGGCCCTGCTGCTGATGGCGGAGTGGCTGCGCCGTCCGGCGCGGTGATCCGCAACCCCTTTCGGCCGTAACCAACCGACCAAACGCATTCGAGATACGCATCATGTCCGATTTCGAAGAAGGGTTCGTCCGCCTGTTCACGCAGGCGGCCCGGACCGGACGCGCCCGCCTGTTCGCCCGCTTCAACGGCGAGGCGCTGAGCTTCGCCACGCTCGACCGCCAGTCCGACGGCGTGGCGGCGGAGCTGCGGCGGCTGGGGCTGAAGCCCGGCGACCGCGTGGCGCTCATGCTGCGCAACAGCCCGCTGGTGCTCTCCACCCTGTTCGGCCTCGCCAAGGCGGGGCTGGTCTGGGTGCCGATCAACGCCCAGCAGCGCGGCGAAGGCCTGCGCTACATCCTGGAGCATTCGGACCCCGGCGCCATCATCGCCGAGGCCGAGTTCCTGCCGGTGATCGCCGAGACGGGTGCGGTGCCCGCCGGCACGCCGCTGATCGTCCAGGGCGACCCGGCGGCGGCGCTGCGGCTGGAATCCCTGCTGGAGTCCGACGCCGCCTTCGAGGAGGCGCCGCCCGCCCCCGACGACATCTTCGCCATCATGTACACCTCCGGCACCACCGGGCGGCCCAAGGGCGTGCTGGTGTCGCACCGCATGATGCGGCTGGCCGGCGAGGCGGTGGCCCGCGTCTCCGCCGCCCGCGACGGCGACGTGCTGTTCGTGTGGGAGCCGCTGTACCACATCGGCGGCGCCCAGATGATCGTCATGCCGCTGATCCGCAGCGTGTCGCTGGCCATGGTCGACCGCTTCAGCGCCAGCCGCTTCTGGGATCAGGTGCGGGAGTACGGGGCGACCCACATCCATTACCTGGGCGGCATCCTGCAAATCCTGCTCAAGCAGCCGGTCTCCCCGCGCGACCATGACCACCCCGTGCGCATCGCCTGGGGCGGCGGCTGCCCCAAGGAGACCTGGACGCCTTTCGAAGAGCGGTTCGGCGTGCAGATCCGCGAATGCTACGGCATGACCGAGGCGTCGAGCATCACCACCTGCAACGACGAGGGCGTGGTCGGCGCGGTCGGCCGCCCGATGCCGTGGTTCAGCGTGGAGCTGCTGGACGGCGCCGGCCAGCCGGTGCCGAAGGGCGAGCGGGGCGAGATCGTCGTCCGCACCGACCGCCCCGGCGCCATCTTCGCCGGCTATTTCCGCAACCCGGAGGCGACGGCCCGCGCGCTCAAGGACGGTGCCCTGCACACCGGCGACCTCGGCTCGCTCGACGACAGCGGGACGCTGCTGTTCCACGGCCGGATGACCGACAGCGTGCGCTGCAAGGGCGAGAACGTCTCGGCCTGGGAGGTCGAGCATGTCGCGGCCACCCACCCCTCCGTCGAGGACTGCGCCATCATCGGCGTCGCCGCCGACGTCGGCGAGCAGGACATCAAGCTGTTCGTGAAGCCGAAGGCCGGGGCGGCGCTGGACATCCCGTCGCTGTCCGGCTGGCTCGGAAAACAGCTCGCTCCCTATCAGAATCCGCGTTACATCGCGGTGGTCGAGGAGTTCGAGCGCACCCCCAGCCAGCGCATCATGAAGCACAAGCTGTCCCCGGCCTTAGACGGCTGCTGGGATCGGCTGGCCGGCTGACGACGCGTCTCACCTCCCCCCGCACGCCGCAAGGCTGCGGGGGAATTTTTTGGAACCGGCTCCCGGCGCCCCTGCCGCCCCACCGATCGAGCCTGCTTTACTGGAAAGCCCTGGACATGCCGCTGCACCGCTGGTTCTCGAACCGCAAGTTATTGCACAAGATTCTCGTTCCGGTTCTTGTTCTGCTGATCGTCATCGCCAGCCTCGTCTGGACCGCCCGGAGCGCGATCTCCGATCTGACAAGCTCCACCGCCCGCATCACCGAGCTGGTCGCCGACCGGCTCGGCGCGACCATCGCCGTCCAATCGGCGCTGGGTGACGCCATGGACACCGAGGCGAACGCCATCGTCGCCTCGTCCCGCGAAGCCATCGACGCCGCCAACGCGCAGCTCACGGCCAACATCGCCAAGGCCCTGTCCGCCATCGACACGCTGGCTGAGGCCTATGACGATCCGGCGGAGCGCGAGAGCATCCAGGCCATCAAGTCGATCGTCGGGGAGTATGAGCGGGTCGCCCAGACCACCGTGCAACTGGCCCGCGGCTTCGACACCGACGGCGCCATCCGCGTGTCCATCGACGTCGGCCGCCCCGTCCGGCAGAAGCTGACCGCCGCGCTGGGCGAGCGGGTGGAGCAGAGCATGGCCGAGACTCGGGAGGCCGAGCGGCGCGCCACCGCCCTGTCCCAGCAGGTCATGACGCGGCTCTACACGGTCGCGGGCGCCGGCCTGCTGTTCGCCTTCGGCCTGCTGGGGTCCATCCTGCTGTTCTTTGTCGTTCGTCCGCTGCACCGCCTGACGTCGGAGATGACCTCCATCGCCGCCGGCGACCTGACCGTCGCCATCCAGGGCACCGGGCGCACGGACGAGGTCGGCCTGCTCGCCCGCGCGCTGCAAGTCTTCAAGAACAACGGGCTGGAGATGCGGCGGCTGCAGGAGGAGAGCGACGCGCAGAAGCGCCGGATGGAGGCCGACCGCCGGTCCGCCATGCTGGCGCTGGCCGACCAGTTCGACGCCAACGTGCAGGGCGTGGTCCAGGCCGTCTCGCAGGCCGCCCGCCAGCTTCAGAGCAACGCGCAGACGATGACCGGCGCCGCCGAGACGACGACGGAACAGGCCTCCTCGGTCGCCGCCGCGACGGAGCAGGCGTCGGCCAACGTCGCGACGGTCGCCGCGGCGTCGGAGCAGCTCGGCAGCTCCATCGGGGAGATCGGCCGCCAGGTGAACGGCGCCGCGACGGTCGCCCGCGACGCCGTGGCCGAAGGGGAACGGACCAACGCGCTGGTCGAGCGGCTGGCCAGCGCCGCCCAGAAGATCGGCGACGTCGTCAACCTGATCCAGAACATCGCCAGCCAGACCAATCTGCTGGCGTTGAACGCAACCATCGAGGCGGCGCGCGCGGGCGAGGCCGGCAAGGGCTTCGCCGTGGTGGCGGGCGAGGTCAAGGCGCTGGCCACCCAGACCTCCCAGGCGACCGAGGAGATTGCCAGCCAGATCACCGAGATCCAGGCGATCACCGAAGGCACCGTGACGGCCATCCGCAACATCGCCCGGACCATCGCCGACGTGGACGCCATCGCCGGCGCCATCGCCGCCGCCGTGGAGGAGCAGACCGCCGCCACGCACGAGATCGGCCGCAACATCCAGCAGGCGGCCCAGGGCACCCGGCTGGTGTCGGGCAACATCGGCGGCGTCAGCCAGTCGGCCACCGACGTGCGCGAGGCCGCCGCCGAGGTGCTGGATGCGGCGAACAGCCTGTCCCGCGACTCCGACCTGCTGCGCGACGAGATCCACGGCTTCATCGCCCGCGTCCGCGCCGGCTGATACCTCTGCACGAGCGTGACCCCCGCGTGACCATTGTCGCATCACGCGGGGGTGGCGCCCCCAACGGCCAAATTCGTGGTAGCATGACGCTCCACAGTCGGAAGCCTTTGGAACCCCATGCCGAGCCTGTCCAGCGGCCTCAACGCCCTCATCGCCACGGTCCTGCGCAGCCACCCGTCGCTGCGGGTGCTGCCGGTGTCCCGCTACACCCGGGATCAGGCCGCCGCCTACGCCGCCGTCAACGGGCGGGCCATCGCCCACGCCGTCGACGAGCGGGGGCGGCAATCGCTCCTGGTCGCCCTGACCGGGCTGGATTACGTCAGCGTCTGCGACCTCGACCACGACCTGACGGTCCCCGCCGAACAGCCGGTGTCGCTGATCGTGCCCGAGCTGCGCGGCGGGCTGCTCGCCCGCTTCACCCCGCGGACCGCCGGGGACGTGTGCCGGATCGTCGAGGCCGTCTGCCCCTGATCCGGTGAGACAGCTCTCGCGTCAAGCCCCCTCCCAGCCCTCCCCCGCTGCGCGGGGGAGGGCATCGCAACCTCAGACCGGCTGCATGCTGCCCGTCTGCTGGTAGCGCTGGTGCCAGGAGAAGGCCTCCTCCAGCAGATGCGGCGTGTGGCCGCCGCGCTGGAGCGCCCGGTGGTGATAGTCCAGCGCCAGCTCGCGGTAGCTGGGATGGACGCAGTTGCGGATGATCGTCTCGGCCCGCTCTCGCGGCGCGAGGCCGCGCAGGTCGGCCAGACCGGTTTCGGTCACCAGGACATCCACGTCATGCTCGTTGTGGTCGGTGTGGGTGACCATCGGCACGACGCTGGAGATCCGGCCGTCCTTGGCCAGCGACTTGGTGACGAAGATGGCGAGATGGGCGTTGCGCGCGAAGTCGCCGGAGCCGCCGATGCCGTTCATCATTTGCGTGCCGTTGACGTGGGTCGAGTTCACGTTGCCGTAGATGTCGCACTCCAGCGCCGTGTTGATGCCGATCACGCCCAGCCGGCGGATGACCTCCGGGTGGTTGGAGATTTCCTGCGGGCGCAGCAGCAGCCGTCCTTTGTAGCTGCCGATCTTCGGCAGAACCTCCGCGTATTTCCCGGCGCTCAGCGTGATGGAGGAGCCAGAGGCGAAGGTCAGCTTGCCGGCGTCGAACAGGTCGAAGGTGCTGTCCTGCAGGACCTCGCTGTACATGGTCAGGTCGTGGAAGGGGCTGTCGATCATGCCGTGCAGCACGGCGTTGGCGATGGTCCCGATTCCGGCCTGGAGCGGGTTCAAAGAGCGGCCCAGCCGGCCCTGCCGCACCTCGCGGTCGAGGAACTCGATCAGATGGCCGGCGATGTCACGGGTCTCGCCGTCCGGCGGCAGGATGGTGGCGCTGCTGTCCTGCTTGCGGGTCACCACGATCGCCGCGATCTTCGACGGGTCGATGGGGATGCAGGGCAGGCCGGCGCGGCTCTCCGCCGTCACCACCGGGATCGGCTCGCGGAAGGGGCGGCGCGTCGGGATGTAGACGTCGTGCATCCCCTCCAGGTCGAGCGGCTGGGTCAGGTTCAGCTCGACGATGATCTTCTCCGCCAGGATGGCGAAGGTCGCGGAGTTGCCGATGGAGGTGGTGGGGACGATCCCGCCCGTTTCGGTGATCGCGCAGGCCTCGATCACCGCCACGTCCACCGGCCCCATCTGGCGGGAGCGCAGAAGCTCGACCGTCTCCGACAGGTGCTGGTCGACGAACATCACCTCGCCGCGGTTGATCGCCTTGCGCAGCACCGGGTCGGCCTGGAACGGCAGGCGGCGGGCCAGAACCCCGGCCTCCGTCAGAATCCGGTCCACATCGTTGCCGAGCGAGGCGCCGGTCATCAGCGTGACCTTCAGCCGTTCCGTGGCGGCGCGTTCGGCCAGCGCCAGCGGAACCGCCTTGGCGTCCCCGGCGCGGGTGAAGCCGCTCATGCCGATGGTCATGCCGTCGCGGATCAGCAGGGCCGCCTCTTCCGGCGTCACCACCTTCCCCCACAGGGACTTCAGGCGAATACGGTCGCGGTACATGGTTATCCTTTGCACATTCTCGGGCGGGCGTTCGGCGGACGATTCACTCGTTTTATCGTTGAGGTCCGTCATAGGCCCCGCTTTCGCAGCGCTGCAATTGCCGGTCGGTCATATCAGGGTGTCCTAATGGGCATGAATGGCCGCCTTGCGCCGTCGCCCCTCAAACGCCCGGTTGTGCCCCGGCACCGCCCTGGGGCATATGGATGGGTCTTCCGCCGTGACCCTTGTCCGGCCAACGCGAAAGCCTGCCAGGGAGTCTCCGCCGATGCGTTTCTCGTCCCTCACCGACCGCATCCGCGGCGACCGCGTCGCCGCCTGGGACATCCATTTCGCCGCCTGGACCGCCAAGGGGCGCGGCGAGGACGTGATCGTGCTGAGCGTCGGCGACCCGGATTTCGACACGCCAGCCCCGGTGCGCGACGCTGCCATCGCCGCCTTGCACGCCGGCGACACCCACTACACCCCGATTCCCGGCCGTCCGGAACTGCGCGCCGCGCTGGCCCGCGACGTCGGCCGGCGCACCGGCCTGCCGGTCGAGCCGGAGAACGTCATCGTCTGCGCCGGGGCGCAGAACGGCCTGTTCAACGCCACCCTCTGCCTCGTCGAGGCGGGGGACGAGGTGCTGGTGCCGGAGCCGATGTACCTGACCTACGAGGCCTGCGTCCGCGCGGCGGGCGCCACGCTGGTCCCGGTGGCCCCGGACGCCGCCACGTTGCGGCTGGACCCGGCGGCGCTGGCCGCCGCGGTCACCCCGCGCACCCGCGCCATCTTCTTGGCGACCCCCGCCAACCCCACCGGCATCGTCATGTCGCCAGAGGAATTGGAGGCGGTGGCCGACCTCGCCCGCCGCCACGATCTGTGGGTGGTCGCCGACGAGGTCTACGCCAGCCTGACCTTCGACCGAACCCACGTCAGCATCGCCACCCTGCCCGGCATGGCGGAGCGCACGGTGACCATCAACAGCCTGTCCAAGTCGCACGCCATGACCGGCTGGCGCGCCGGCTGGGTGGTCGCCCCGGCGCCGCTGGTCGCCCATATGGGCACGCTGGCGCTGTGCATGCTCTACGGCCTGCCGGGCTTCGTGCAGCAGGCGGCGCTGGTCGCCGTCGAACAGGGCGACGAGGCGGTGGCGGCGATGCGCGAGGGCTACCGCCGCCGCCGCGACATCGCGCTGGAAGCGCTCGGCTCCGTTCCCGGCCTGCGCTGCCTGAAGCCGGAGGCCGGCATGTTCATGCTGGTGGACGTGCGCGGCACCGGCCTGCCGACCATGGAGTTCGCGTGGCGGCTGTTCCGCGAGACGGGCGTGTCGGTGCTGGACGCCGGCGCCTTCGGCCCGGCGGCGGCGGGCTGCGTCCGCCTGTCCTTCGCGGTCGGCGAGGCGGAGCTTGCGGAGGCCTGCCGCCGCATCGCCGCCTTCGTGACGGGGTTGCAGCCGGCGGCGTGAGTCAAGCCCGCCGCGCTCACCCGCGCGGCAGGTAACCGAGCTGGTGCGAGATCGCGTCCGCCGTCTCCACCACCTTGGCCCGCAGATGGTCGAGCGTGGCGGGCTGGTCCATCACGGCGCTGGGGCCGGACAGGTTGATGGCGGCGATGACCTCGCCCCGGTGGTCGCGGATGGCCGCCGCGATGGCAACGATCCCCGACACGAAGGAGGAGCGGTTCATCGTCCAGCCGCGCTTGCGGTCCTCCGCCACCTCCTGGATCAGCGAGGTCAGCGTGACCGCCGTGGTGTCGCTGTAGCGGTCCAGCCGCACGCCGGTGTAGAGCTGCGCGATGGCCTCGTCACTAAGGCCGCTCAGCAGCATCCGCCCCATCGCGGTGGCGTGGGCCGGCAGGCGGTAGCCGACCGCGATGTTGCTGGACAGCGTCATGTGCGAGTGCGCGCGGTAGACGTAGACGATCTCCGTCCCGTCGCGCACCGCCATGTGGGCGGAGATCTGCGTGCTGTCGCGCAGCCCGTCGATGTAGGGGATCGCCACCTCGATTCCGTCCAGCCCAGACAGGTAATGGTAGCCGAGCTGCATCGACCGCGGCGCCAAGCGGTAGGACTTACCGTCCCCCGCCCGCCCGATGTAGCCGAGATGCTCCAGCGTGAAGACCAGCCGGTAGGCCGAGGCCCGCCCGATCCCCAGCGCCTTGGCGATGTCGGTCAGGGACAGGGTCCGGCGCTGCGGCGTGAACAGCTCCAGGATGGCCAGCCCGCGCTGCAGCGCCGGGGCGATGTAGGTGTTCGGATCGGTCTCGCTCATGTGTCCCGGCGCAACCCCTCGATGGCGCGCCGGTAGGCGGCCCGGATGGCGTCCTCCCGGACATGGCGGCCCTCGCGCACCACGGTCCGCCCCGCCGCGACCACGTCGCGCACGGCGTGCCCGTCGCTGGCGAAGACATAGGCGTCCAGGAGGCTGTCGTCGGTCCGACAAAGCAGTTTCGGGTTGTCGGCGTCAAGCACCACGAGGTCGGCGGGCTGGCCCACCCGGATGCCGCCGCGGGTCACCGGCTGGCCCAGCGCCTGCGCGCCGCCGGCCACCGCCGCCCGGTAGAGGCCGCCGCCGATGGACGGTCCGTCCCCGGCGCGCAGCACGTTGCGCCGCCGCTGGACCAGCCGCTGGCCGTATTCCAGGACGCGCAGCTCCTCCGCCGCGGACACGCTGATGTGGCTGTCCGAGCCGACGCCGAACCGCCCGCCCTGCGCCAGGAAAGGAATCGCCGGAAACAGACCGTCGCCCAGATTGGCTTCGGTCGTCGGGCAGAGGCCGGCCACCGCGCCGCTCGCCGCCAGTCCGTCGACCTCCACCGGGGTCAGGTGCGTGGCGTGGACGAGGCACCAGCGCGGCCCGACCGGCGCGTTCTTCAGAAGCCATTCCACCGGGCGCTTGCCGCTCCAGGCGACGCAATCGTCCACCTCCGCCGTCTGCTCGGCGATGTGGATGTGAATGGGCGCGCCGGGGTCAAGCGAATCGAGGCCGACCAGCGCGTCGCGCATCTCCTCCGGCGTCACCGCGCGCAACGAATGCAGGGCGAGGCCGACGCGGCGACCCGCCCGCTCCGCGCCCATCGCCTTCTGCATGGCGGAGACGATGGACAGCAACCCGTCCACGTCGTTGATGAAGCGCTTCTGCCCGTCGGACGGCGGCTTGCCGCCGAACCCGCTGTGGGCGTAGAGCACCGGCAGATGGGTCAGCCCGATCCCCGCCGTGTCGGCGGCGGCCAGGATGCGGCGCGACATCTCCGCCCGGTCGGCGTAGGGGCGGCCATCGGCATCGTGGTGCAGGTAGTGGAACTCCGCGACCGCCGTGTAGCCCTGCTTCGCCATCTCCATATAGAGCAGCGCCGCGACGGCCTCCGCCGCCTCGGGCGTCATGCGGCGGACGAAGCCGTACATGGCGTCGCGCCACGTCCAGAAGCTGTCTTCCGACGGGCCGGCGTGCTCGGTCAGCCCGGCCATGGCGCGCTGGAAGGCGTGGCTGTGCAGGTTGGGCATGCCGGGGATGACCGGACCGGCGGCCTGCGGGAGGCCGTCCGCGGAGGCGTCGCGCTCCACCGCCGCCAGCGTGCCCCGCGCGTCGAAGCGCAGCGCCACGTTCGAGGCCCAGCCCTCGGGCAGCAGCGCCCGCTCGCAGAACAGTCCGCTCATGCCGTCCCCCGTCGCGCTGTCCATCACCGCCTCCGTCACGCCCGGTTCTCCGCCCAATCGGCCATGGCCCCGATGAAGCGCCGCAGATGCGGGCGAATCCGCGCGGCGCGCGCCTCGTCGAAGGCGAAGGGCGTCTCCTCCTCCATGTAGGTCACCTGCGCCATTTCGAGCTGCACGGCGTGCCAGCCCTCGGCCGGGCGCCCGAAATGGCGGGTGATATGACCGCCCTTGAAGCGCCCGTTGAGGACGTGGGTGAAGCCGTCGACCCCGGCGTCCGCGCCGACCGCGACCAGCCGGTCGCTCAGCGTGGGGTCGGCGCTGCGCCCGTCGTTGGTGCCGATGTTCAGGTCGGGCAGCCGCCCTTCGAACAGCCGCGGCACGACGGAGCGGATCGAATGGGCGTCGAACAGGACCGCCCGCCCGAACCGGTCGCGCAGCCGGGTCATCTCCGCGGTGATGGCGTCGTGGTAGGGCGCCCAGTAGCGGGTGACCCGCTCCGCCACCTCCGCCGCGTCCGGTTCGGCGCCCGGCCGGTACAGCGGCGCCCCGTCGAACAGGGTGGTCGGGCACAGGCCCGTGGTGGCGCCGCTGTAGAGCGGCGTGTCGTTGCTGGGGCGGTTCAGGTCGACGACGTAGCGCGAGAAATGCGCCTGGATCACCCCGACTCCAAGCTCCTCCAGGAAGTCGTAGAGCCGCGGCAGGTGCCAGTCGGTGTCGGGCAGGCCCTGCGCCTCCGGCACCAGCCGGCCGATGAATCCATCCGGCAGCGCCGTGCCGACATGGGGCAGGCTGACCAGCACCGGACGGCGCGCGGCGCGAAACCCGAAGACGTCCATATCCTCTCTCCCCTGCGACATCTGTTTTGTCAGCAAAACTTTTTGCATCCCTGTTGTGGCGCCCATGGCCGTCGCGGCGATCGCGGCGCGCAACCGCATCAGCGGCGTTGCCATAAGGCGTCCGTCATGCTCCAGTATGACAAACGGCGTTGACGCGGCTGTTTTCCCTGGGCAACATATGTTTTATAGGCAAAACACGGCGCTGCCAAGCCGGTCGCTGCGCCGGGGGTCTCCCCGGCTTTCGAACCCGGCGCCGCGGGCGCAACGAACAGGGAAATTCCAAGCCATGAAGTCCTTCGGTAAGTTTCTCGCCGCCGCCTCCTTTGCCGCCGCCGCGGTCGTCACCATGGTTGGCGCCGGGTCCGTCCCGGCCCGCGCCGAGGACGCGGTGATCGCCTCGATCAAGCAGAACGGCACCTTCCGCGTCGGCGTGGACGCCACCTTCGCGCCTTTCGAATTCTCGCAGGACGGCAAGAAGACCGGCTTCGACATCGAGCTGGTCGAGGCCATCGCCAAGGAGCTGGGCGCCACCAAGGGCGTCGAGTGGGTGGACATCGACTTCAAGGGACTGATCCCCGGCCTGATGGCCAACCGCTTCGACATGATCGCCTCGGCCATGTACATCACCGAGGAGCGACGCAAGGTCGTCGCCTTCTCCGACACCTACTATCCGGGCGGCCTCGTCATCATGGTCAAGGCGAACAACGCCGCCGTGAAGGGTCCGGCCGACCTCGAAGGCAAGACCGCCGCCGTGCAGATCGGCACCAAGTCGGTCGTCCATCTGAAGGAACATTTCCCGAAGACGAAGATCGTCGAGGTCGAGACCAACGCCGAGATGTTCGGGCAGGTCGAGACCGGCCGCACCGACGTCGCGGTGACCGGCAAGCCCGCCGCCAAGCTCTACGCCCAGACCCATCCGACCGTGAAGGTGCTGGACGAGCAGCTCACCACCGAGGACTACGGCTTCGCCATGCGCAAGGAGAACACCGAGCTGGTCACCAAGGTGAACGCCGCCATCGCCAAGCTGAAGGCCGACGGCACCTACCAGAAGCTCGTCGACAAGTGGTTCGAAGCCAAGAAGTGATCGCTCTTTTTGTGAACGGAGGACCCCTCCCGTGACGCTCGACTTCGCCCCCGTCTGGGGAGGGTTGCCGGAGCTGCTGAAGGGCACCGTGGTCACCATCGAGGTGACCGCGGCGGCCTTCCTGCTCAGCGCCGTGCTCGGCCTGCTCGTCGGCATCATCCGGCTCAACCCGGCGCGGCGCGTGCTGTACGGCATCGCGTCGGCCTACGTCGCCTTCATCCGCGGCACGCCGCTGCTGGTGCAGCTCTTCCTGCTGTTCTTCGGCCTGCCGCAGTTCGGCATCCTGCTGCCGGCGTGGCTGTGCGGCGTGATCGGGCTCGGCATCTACAGCGGTTCCTACGTGTCGGAGGTGGTGCGCGGCGCCATCCAGTCGATCGACCGCGGCCAGATGGAGGCCGCCCGTTCGCTCGGCATGTCCTACCGCGAGGCGATGTGGGAGGTGGTGCTGCCGCAGGCCTTCCGCCGCATGCTGCCGCCGCTGGGCAACGAGACCATCGCGTTGATCAAGAACTCGGCTCTGGTGTCGCTGCTGACCATCGACGACGTGATGCGCGAGGGCCAGCGGATCATCTCCACCAGCTTCCGTGCGCTGGAGGTCTACATCGCGGTGGCGCTGATCTATTTCGTGCTGACCAACGCGGCCACCTGGATCCTGCGCCAGATCGAGAAGCGCATGACCGTGGAAAGAGGGTAAGCCGGTGATTGAGATCCGCAACGTCTACAAGAGCTTCGGCAGCACCGAGGTGCTGAAGGACGTCAGCCTGACCGTACAGCCGTCGCGCACCACCGTGGTCATCGGCCCGTCCGGTTCGGGCAAGAGCACGCTGCTGCGCTGCTGCAACTGCCTGGAGACCGCCGACCGCGGCGAGATCCGCATCAACCACCGCACCATCATCGCCGACGGCAAGCCGCTGCCCGACAAGGAGCTGAACGCGCTGCGCGCCGAGACCGGCATGGTCTTCCAGTCCTTCAACCTGTTCCCGCACATGACCACGGTGGAGAACGTCATGCGCGCCCCCGTCGTGGTGCGCGGCATGGCCAAGGCCGAGGCTCGGGAGCTGGCCATGGGGCTGCTGCGCAAGGTGGGGCTGGACGACAAGGCCGACGTCTACCCGTCCACCCTGTCGGGCGGGCAGAAGCAGCGCGCCGCCATCGCCCGCGCGCTCGCCATGAAGCCCAAGGTGATGCTGTTCGACGAGCCGACCTCCGCGCTCGACCCCGAACTCGTCGGCGAGGTGCTCCAGGTCATGAAGACGCTGGCCGAGGAAGGCATGACCATGATGGTGGTGACCCACGAGATGGGCTTCGCCCGCGAGGTCGCCGACACCGTCGTCGTCATGGCCGACGGGCGCATCGTCGAGTCCGGTTCGCCGGAGCAGATCTTCACCAACCCGACCCAGGAGCGCACCCGCGGCTTCCTGCGCGCGCTGGTGGACGGCCATCTGGCCGGCGCCCGCCCGCAGCCGGCGGCGGACGACCCGCTGGACGCCCTGCCCGGCAACCACTGACCTTCCCGCGATCTTGCCCCACACCCAACGGGCGCCCGCCTCGCCGCTTCTGGTGCTGGCCGCGCTGATCCTCGGCGTCTGCGTCATCCAGGTCGCCAACGGCATCCTGCAAATCCTGCTGCCGCTCCGCCTCGCCGAGGCGGCGGCCCCGCCGCTGGTCGTCGGGGCGGTGGCCTCGGCCTATTCGGTCGGCTTCGTGCTGGGCTGCTGGGCGGCACCCTGGATGATCCGCCGGGTGGGCGGGGTGTGGTCCTTCGCCGCCTTCGGGTTGCTCGCCGCCGCCGCCACGCTGCTGCTGAACCTGCTGCCCGACGCGTGGGCCTGGGTGGGGCTGCGGGTGCTGATGGGGGTGTCCTATGTCGGGATGCTCACCGTTGCGGAAAGCGGGCTGGCCACCCTGTCGCCGCCGGGATCGCGGGGCAGCGTCTTCTCCCTCTACATGATCGCCTGCAAGGTGGCGGTGATCGGCGGCCAGATGCTGCTCGCCAGCCCGAACCTGTCGGCCTTGTGGCTGACCGTGCTGGCGGCGGGCTGCTACGGCCTGTCGCTGGTGCCGGTGGCGGCGGTCCGCGCGCCGGCCAGCGCCGCGCCGAAGGGACCGGCGCCTTCGCCCTGGCAGTATGTTCGGCGGGCGCCGGTGGCCTTCGCCGGCTGCCTGATGGTCGGCCTGTGCAACACCGCGGTCACCGGCATCGGCCCGGCCTGGCTCGCCGGGCTGGCCCTGCCCGCCGCCGGGGTCGCGCTGATCATGTCGGGCATCCAGGTGGGCAGCGTGGTGCTGCAATGGCCGATCGGCCGCGTCTCCGACCGCCATGACCGGCGGCTGGTGATCTTCGCGGTGTCCGCGGTGGCGACGGTCGCCGCCTTCCTGATCGCCGCCTTCGCCAACCCGCCCGGCGGGGCGGCGCCGCAGACCGTCCTGCTCGGCCTGTTCACCCTGTGGGGCAGCGCGGCCCTGTCGCTCTACGCGATCTGCGTGGCCCATGCCAACGACCATGTGACGGTGGAGGAGACGGTCCCGCTGGCCAGCGCGCTCCTGCTCGCCTGGGCGCTGGGCGCCGCCCTCGGCCCGCTGCTGGCGACGGCGGCCATGGAATGGTTCGGGCATGACGCGCTGTTCGTCTATGTCGGGGTGGTGTCGGGCGGGCTGACCCTGTTCGCCGGCCTGCGCCGTCTCATCAGCGGCCCCTTCCGCTCGGAGCCGTAAGGCTTGGCCGCGGGCGGCCCGGCGGGCTATTGTGGCCCGCCCGGCAGCCCCCTCCCCGCGCTCCATGCCCAGCACCACCGACACCCCGACCGACGAGCAGTTCCGGGCGATCCAGGCCATCGACGCCTGGTACGCCGACCCCGCGGCCCCCCAGATGTTCTGGCTGGCCGGCGAGGCCGGGACCGGCAAGACCAAGACCACCGTCTTCGCGCTCGATCATCTCCAGGACCGCCGCAACCTGGAGAATTTCGTGGTCGGGGCGCCCACCGGCAAGGCGGCGCAGGTGCTGCGCCGCAAGGGCATCGACCGGGCGGCGACCCTGCATTCGCTGATCTACGCGCCGCGGCAGGACGACGACACCGGCGAGCTGTTCTTCGCCCGCAAGTCGGAGGGCAAGTTCGCCGAGGCCGACCTGATCGTCTGCGACGAAGGCTCGATGGTCGGGGACGACGTGGCGGGCGACCTGCTGCGCTCCGGCAAGAAGATCCTGATGATCGCCGACGACTACCAGCTCCCCCCGGTGACCGGCCAGGGGACGCTGACCAAGGGCGAGCCGGATTTCCGGCTGGTCGAGCCGCACCGCACGGCGCGGGAGAGCCCGGTGATCCGGCTCGCCCATTTGCTGCGCCGGCAGGAGCTGCCGCGCCGCTTCGGCACCGCCGGGAACGCCCACCTCCTGCCGCTGAACCGGGTGACCGAGCCGCTGGCCCTGCGGGTGGACACCCAGACCATCTGCGGCACCCACCGCGTGCGCACCGACTTCACCCGGCGCATCCGCACCCGCCACGGCTTCGACACGGTGATGCCGCAGGCCGGCGAGCGGGTGATCTGCCGCCGCAACGACCGCGAGGAGGGGCTGTTCAACGGCATGATCGGCACGCTGACCCGCCCGGCGGCGGAGGGGCGGGGCCGCCAGGACGGGCTGTGGTCGCTCGGCGTCCATATGGAGGACGAGGTGAAGCCCCGCAGCAAGCTGATGGTCCACCCCTGGATGTTCCAGGCCCATTACAGCGGCGAGACCAAGGCGCCGCGGGTGGAGCGCGACGTGCAGCAGTTCGATTGGGCCTGGATGATCACCTGCCATTCCGCCCAGGGGTCGGAGTTCCCCTCCGTCACCGTGCTCGACGATTCCGCCGCCTTCCGCGAGCACAAATGGCGCTGGCTCTACACCGCCGTCACCCGCTCGCAGGACGAGCTGTTCCTGCTGCTGCGCAACGCCGATCTGGGTGGGAACTGGCGGATGCCGGATCTCGACGGCGTTGCGGGGTGACATTCCCCGGGGCGGGGGAAGGACTTGGTGACACGTCAGAGCAGATGGGCCTGGGCCAGCACCTCGTTGCCGCCGCGCCAGATCATGTCGAGCGCCACATAGGTGATGATGGCGAGGCCGATCCAGCCAATCCAGCGGTGCTTGTGCAGCACATGGGCGATCACGTTGGCCGCGGCGCCCATCAGGACGACGGAGAGCAGAAGGCCGATGACCAGGACCGTCGGATGGTCCTTGGCGGCCCCGGCCACCGCCAGCACGTTGTCGAGCGACATCGACACGTCCGCCACCACGATCTGCCAGACCGCCGCCCCGAAGGTGGTCGTCGCCACCGCCGCACCGATCGCGGCGTCCCCGGAGCCGGAGCCGGTCGCGGCCAGCGCCTCGTCGGGCGTCACCTCGTCCGCCCCTCCGGAGCGCAGCTCGCGGTACATCTTCCAGCAGACCCACAGCAGCAGCACACCGCCGGCCAGGGTCAGCCCGATGATGGCGAGAAGCTGGGTGGTGATCAGGGCGAAGAAGATGCGCAGGATGATGGCGGCGCCGATGCCCCAGAAGATCACCTTGCGGCGCTGCTCCAGGGGAACGGCGGCGGCGGCCATGCCGACCACGATGGCGTTGTCGCCGGCGAGAACGAGGTCGATGGCGACCACCTGCCCAAGGGCGGTGAGCTGCGACCAGAGATCAAGGCTTTCCATATGAGAATCTCTTCGAAGGCTTCGGTTGGGCTCAATAGCGGTGTGCGGTCATCTTTTTTGTTGGGGCTTGCGCTTGAAACAGCGGCCCTGGGGGTTCTGTCGCACGAATCCAACCACGGCGCAGCAGGTTTAGCGTGCAGCGGTGGGTTGCAACGGATGTGGGTGCGGGATCAATCCGGCGCGCGCAGCCGGTAGCCGACGCCGGTCTCGGTCAGGATGTGCGAGGGGCGCTCCGGCTCCGCTTCGATCTTCTGGCGGAGCTGGCGGATGTAGATGCGCAGATACTGCACGTCGGTGTCCGCACCCCACACCTCCCTCAGGATGAAGCGGTGGGTCAGAACCTTGCCGGCATGGGCGACCAGCAGGCGCAGCAGGTCGTACTCGCGGGGCGACAGCTTCACCTCGGCGCCGCGGACCGTCACGATCCGCCGGACCAGATCGACGGCGAGGTCGCCGCTGCGGAACAACGGGCGCTCCCCCTGCTGCTGCAGGCGGTGGCGCAGGGCGGCGCGGATGCGGGCGAGAAGCTCGTCCATGCCGAAGGGCTTGGTCACATAGTCGTCGGCGCCAAGGTCCAGCGCCTCCACCTTCCCCGCTTCGTCGGCGCGGCTGGACAGGACGATGATCGGGGCGGCCACACCGTCGGCGCGCAAGCGGCGGATCACCTCCAGCCCGCCGATCCCCGGCAGGCCGAGGTCGAGCACCAGCAGGTCCGGCGGACGCCGCCGCACCGCCTCCAGCGCGCCCGCGCCATCCTCCGCCTCGGCGATGTCGTAGCCCTGGGCGGACAGTGTGGTGCGCAGGAAGCGGCGGATCGGCGGCTCGTCGTCCACCACCAGGACGCGCAGCGGCAGGGTGTCCGACCTCATGGCGTCTCCTCTTCCTCAAGGCCAGGCCCCTCAAGACTAGGCAGGTCGGCGGCGGCGGGCATGGTCAGTGTGAAGACGGCGCCGGAACGGTCCTTGCGGTTGCCGGCGGCGATGGTGCCGCCCATCGCCTCGACGAAGCCGCGGCAGATCGCCAGCCCCAGCCCGGTCCCGGCGCGCTGCCGGTCCTGAGCCTGGACGCGGTAGAACTTGTCGAAGATGCGCTCGACATCCGCCGCCGGGATGCCGTCGCCCTCGTCCCGCACCTCGATGCGCACCCGACCGCCCTCCCGCGACGCTCCGACCTGGATCAGCGAGCCTGTTGGCGCGTATTTGGCCGCGTTGTCCAGCAGATTGAAGAGAACCTGTTCGAACAGCACGTCGTCCGCCTCCAGCATCGGCAGGTCGGCGGCCAGATCGACGTCCACCCGGTGCCCGGCCAGGATGCGGCCCGCCCGCCCCAGCGCGCTGCCCACCGTCTCGGCCAGATCGACCGGGCCGGTGCGCGGGCGGATCGCCCCCGACTCCAGCCGCGTCATGTCCAGAAGGTTGGCGATGAAGCGGTTCAGCCGCTCCGCCTCCTCCTGGATGGTCGCGGCGAGGTCGCGGCGCGACGCCTCGTCCATCCCGGCGCCGTAGGCGGTCAGGCTGGTCGCCGACCCCAGGATGGAGGCCAGCGGGGTCCTCAGATCGTGGGAGATCGAGGTGAGCAGGGCCGAGCGCAGCCGCTCCGTCTCGGCGGCCAGACGGGCGCGATCGACGTCCTCCGCCAGGGTGACGCGCTCGATGGCGAGTGCCGCCTGATCGGTCAGCGCGTCGAGCAGCCGGCGCTGGTCGGGGGTCAGCAGGGCGCCGGGCTTGCCGGTGCGGGCGGTGTCGGTGTCGATGCCGACCACCCCGACCGGGCCGCGCCCGGTGCGCAGGGGAAGGAACAGCCACTTGGCGCCGGGCAGCGTGTCCGACCCGCGCCCGGCCGGCCGGTTGTTCTCCCAGGCCCAGACGGCGGCGGCGAGGTCGGCCTCGCGCAGCTCGTCCTCCGGCGGGTAGCCGGCGCGGACGGAGACGGTGCCGCCCTCGGGCAGCAGCAGGACCACATGCACCTTCAGCATCGCCGCGATCTGGTGAGCGGTCGCCCACAGCAGGTCGTCCATGGTGACCACACCGGCCAGCTTGCGGCTGAAACCGTACAGGTCTTCGGTCGTCTTGGCGCGCAGCCGGGCGGTGACGGCCTGGGCGCGCACGCGGGCGGTCAGGTTGCTGGCGATCACCGCGACCACCGCGAAGAAGAACAGCGCGACGATGTTCTCCGGGTCGGCGATGGAGAAGGTGTAGAGCGGGTTCAGGAAGAAATAGTTGAAGGCCAGGACGCTGGCGACGCAGGCGTAGAGCGACGGCCCCAGCCCGCCGGTCACCGCGCTGGCCAGCACCGCCGTCAGGAACACCAGCCCGATGTTGCCGACGTCCAGGATCAGATGCAGCAGGTGCCCGACGCCCAGCGCCAGGGCGACATAGCCGGTGGCCGCGGCGTAGGGCCACCAGGACAGCGCCGGGCGGCGGGGGGCCGCGGTGCGCACCGTCTTGGGCGGGATCGGCTCCTCGGCGTCGTCGGCGATGACATGGACGCTGATGCCGCCGGCCTGCCGGATCAGCCGAAAGGCGATGGAGCTGCGCAGCAGTTCCGCCCAGGGGCCGCGGTGGGACTTGGCGATGACGATGTGCGCGACGTTGTTGGCCCGCGCATACTCGACCACCGTGCCGGCCACGTCGCCGCCGGGGATGGTCACCGCCTCGCCGCCCAGCTTCTCGACCAGCCGCAGCGCGTCGGCGATGCGGTCGCGCTCGGCCTCGCTCAGGCGCAGGCTGCGCGGAGTCTCGACGTGCAGCGCGGTCCAATGAGCGCGCAGCCGGTCGGCCTGCCGGCGAGCGTAGCGGACGACGGCGGCGCAGGCGGGGTCCTCGTTCACGCAGACCAGCAGCCGCTCCCCCGCCGCCCAGGGGCCGGCGATGGCGTGGGCCTGCATGTGGGTGAGAAGCTGGTCGTCCACCCGTTGGGCGGTGCGGCGCAGCGCCAACTCGCGCAGCGCCGTCAGGTTGCCGGGGGAGAAGTAATGGCGGATGGCCCGCTCGGCGGTGCGCGGGATATAGACCTTGCCGTCCTTCAACCGCTGGATCAGGTCGTCCGGCGTGATGTCGATGACCTCGATGTCGTCGGCGCGGTCGAGGATCGAGTCCGGCACCGTCTCGCGCACGCGGACGCGGGTGATCCGGGCGACGACGTCGTTCAGGCTCTCCACATGCTGGATGTTCATCGTCGTGTAGACGTCGATCCCGGCGGCGAGGATCTCCTCCACGTCGAGGTAGCGCTTGGCGTGCCGGCTGCCGGGGGCGTTGGTGTGGGCCAACTCGTCCACCAGCACGATGGCCGGGCGGCGGGCGAGGATGGCGTCGAGGTCCATCTCGTCGAGCCGGCGGCCCTTGTACTCGACCTTGCGGCGGGGGATGACCTCCAGTCCGGCGAGCAGCGCCTCGGTCTCGCGCCGGCCATGGGTCTCGACCACGCCAACCACCACGTCCACCCCGTCGCGCCGCTTGGCCTGGGCGGTCAGCAGCATCTCGTAGGTCTTGCCGACGCCGGGGGCCGCACCCAGGAACAGCTTCAGCCGCCCACGCCCCTCCCGCGCCGCCGCGCGCAGGAGCGCTTCGGGCGAAGGCCGGGCAGCGGCGGCGTTTCGATCGTTCGGCATCGGGGGCGGCTTTCGGAACGGATCGACGGCCCCGCCCCTCCCCCGCCCGCAAGGGAGAACGGACGGGAGAACGGACGGGGCCGCCTGTTGACCTTCAGCTAATGCGTCGCCGTGGCGGCGTCGAGGGCGAGATTGAGCCGCAGCACGTTGACCACCGGCTCCCCCAGCGGTCCGAGCAACGAGGGTTCGGTGCTCATGGTGACCAGGGCGCCGACCTGGGCCTCCGACAGACCGCGGGCGCGGGCGACGCGGGGGACCTGGAAGTCGGCGGCGGCGGGCGACAGATGCGGGTCGAGGCCGCTGGCCGAAGTCGTCACCAGCTCGACCGGCACCGGGGCGTTGGGATTCTCGGCCTTCAACCGCTCCGTCTCCTCCCGCACCCGGTCGGCCAGCGCCTGGGCGGTCGGACCCAAGTTGGAACCGCCGGAGGCCGCGGCGTTGTAGGGCGCCGGCACGCTCTTCGACGGATCGGCCGGGTCCGGCCCCAGCGTGGCGGAGGGCCGCCCGTGGAAATAGCCCTCCCCGGCGAAGCCCTGGCCGATCAGGGCGGAGCCGACGACCGTCCCGTTCCGCTCGATCAGGCTGCCGTTGGCCTGATGGGGAAAGACGGACTGGGCGATGCCGGTGACGGCCAGCGGGTAGATCAGCCCGGTCACCACGGTCAGCGCGACGATCATGACGAGGGCGGGACGCAGTTCCTTGATCATGGCGGGTTTCCTCACACGAGTCCGATGGCGGTGACGATCAGGTCGATCAGCTTGATTCCGACGAAGGGCACGATCAGGCCGCCCAGCCCATAGATCAGCAGGTTCCGGCGGAGCAGCCGCGCCGCGCCCACCGCGCGGTAGGCGACGCCGCGCAGCGCCAGCGGGATCAGCGCCACGATGATCAGCGCGTTGAAGATGATCGCCGACAGGATGGCGCTCTCCGGGCTGGCCAGCCCCATCACGTTCAGGGCGCCCAGTTGCGGGTAGAAGGCCAGGAACATGGCCGGGATGATGGCGAAATACTTCGCCACGTCGTTGGCGATGGAGAAGGTGGTCAGGGCGCCGCGGGTCATCAGCAGCTGTTTGCCGATCTCCACGATCTCGATCAGCTTGGTCGGGTCGCTGTCAAGGTCGACCATGTTGCCGGCCTCGCGGGCGGCGACGGTGCCGGTGTTCATCGCCACGCCGACGTCGGCCTGGGCCAGCGCCGGGGCGTCGTTGGTGCCGTCGCCGCACATGGCGACCAGCTTGCCCCGCGCCTGCTCGTCGCGGATCAGCCGCAGCTTCATCTCCGGCGTCGCCTGGGCCAGGAAGTCGTCCACCCCGGCCTCCGCCGCGATGGCGGCGGCGGTCATGGCGTTGTCGCCGGTGATCATCACCGTCTTGATGCCCATCTGGCGCAGCGCCGCGAAGCGCTCCCGGATGCCGCCCTTGACGATGTCCTTCAGGTGGATGACGCCGAGCAGCCGACCGTCGCGGGCAACGACCAGCGGCGTGCCGCCGGACTTGGCGACGCGCTCCGCGATGGCCTGCACCTCGCGCACCGCCGCTTCCAGGGAAGGATCGGGGCGGAGCGCGGTGACGGTGTTGCCCTGGTGGGCGGCGCCCGCACCGAGCGCCCGCACATGGGACAGCACCGCGTCCACGGCGCCCTTGCGGATGGTCACGCCGTCGCTGTCGATGCCGCTCAGCCGCGTCTGGGCGGTGAAGGGCACGAAGCGGGCGTGCAGCCCGGCCATATCGCGGGCGCGGATGCCGTATTTCTCCTTCGCCAGGACGGTGATGGATCGGCCCTCCGGCGTCTCGTCGGCCAGCGAGGCGAGCTGGGCGGCGTCGGCGAGGTCGCGGTCGGCCACGCCGGAGATCGGCAGAAACTCCGCCGCCTGACGGTTGCCCAGCGTGATCGTGCCGGTCTTGTCGAGCAGCAGCGTGTCCACGTCGCCCGCCGCCTCCACCGCCCGGCCCGACATGGCCAGCACGTTGAAGCGCACCAGCCGGTCCATGCCGGCGATGCCGATGGCCGACAGCAGCGCGCCGATGGTGGTGGGGATCAGCGTGACGAACAGCGCCGCCAGCACCAGCACCCCGACCGAGCCGCCGGCGTAGGCGGCGAAGCTGGGGATGGTCGCCACGGCGATGACGAAGATGACCGTCATGCCGGCCAGCAGGATGTTCAGCGCGATCTCGTTGGGCGTCTTCTGCCGCTGCGCGCCCTCCACCAGCCCGATCATGCGGTCGAGGAAGGTGTTGCCCTGCGCCGCGGTGATCCGCACCTTGATCCAGTCGGAGATCACCTGCGTGCCGCCGGTCACCGCCGAGCGGTCGCCACCGGATTCGCGGACGACCGGGGCGGACTCGCCGGTGATCGCGGCCTCGTTGACGCTGGCCACGCCCTCCACCACCTCGCCGTCGGAGGGGATGAGGTCGCCCGCCTCCACCAGAACGAGATCGCCGGGCTTCAGGAGGGTTGCCGGAACGCTCTCCCAACCCTCGCCAGCCAGCCGCTTGGCGGTGGTCTCGGTGCGGGTACGGCGCAGGCTGGCCGCCTGGGCCTTGCCGCGGCCCTCCGCCACCGCCTCCGCGAAGTTGGCGAAGAGCAGGGTGAACCACAGCCACAGCACGATCTGCAGGGAGAAGCCGATCCCCCCGGCGCCGCTAAGCAGGTCGCGCAGGAACAGCGGCGTGGTCAGTGCCGCCACCACCTCCACGCAGAACATCACCGGGTTGCGGGCCATCAGCCGCGGGTCGAGCTTGCGGACGGAGCCGGCGACGGCGGGCAACAGGATGGCCGGGTCCAGCAGCGTGGAGGCCGGAGTCCGGGTGGCGGTTTTCGAATGGGTGTCCATGGAGGGTCCCCGGTCAGAAGAGGAGGCCGGCGCGCATCGCCAGATGCTCGGCCACCGGGCCGAGGGCGAGCGCCGGGAAGAAGGTCAGGCCGCCGACGATCAGGATGACGCCGGCCAGCAGCCCGACGAACAGGCTGCCATGGGTCGGGAAGGTGCCGGCCGAGGCCGCGCTGCGCGTCTTGGCGGCGAGCGAGCCGGCGACCGCCAGCATCGGCACGATGACCAGGAAGCGGCCCACCAGCATCCCGGCCGCCAGCGTCAGGTTGTACCAGAGCGTGTTGCCCGACAGCCCGCCGAAGGCGCTGCCGTTGTTGGCCGCCGCCGATACGTAGGCGTAGAGCGCCTCCGAGAAGCCGTGCGGCCCGGCGTTGGCGAGCGAGGCGAGGCCGGTGTCCAGCACCACGGCGAAGGCGGTGCCGCCCAGCATCATCAAGGGCAGGCAGAGCACGGCGAGCATGGTCATCTTGACCTCCTTCGCCTCCAGCTTCTTGCCCAGATACTCCGGCGTGCGCCCGACCATCAGCCCGGCGACGAACATGGTGACGATGGCGAACAGCAGCATGCCGTAGAGGCCGGCCCCGACGCCGCCGACGATGATCTCGCCCAGCATCATGTTGACCATCGGCACCATGCCGCCCAGCGGCATGAAGCTGTCGTGCATGGCGTTGACCGCGCCGCAGGAGGCCGCCGTGGTCACCGCGGCGAACAGGGCGCTCATGGCGATGCCGAAACGGGTCTCCTTGCCTTCCATGTTGCCGGCGCTTCCGTCCAGCCCGAAGGCGGCGAAGGCCGGATTGCCCTGGGCTTCCGCCCAATAGACGGCGGCGGCGGCGATGAAGAACAGCAGGCCCATGGCGGCCAGGATGGCCCAGCCCTGCCGCTCGTCCCCGGCCATGCGCCCGAACAGGTTGGTCAGCCCGGCGCCGATGGCGAAGATCGACAGCATCTGCACCAGATTGGTCAGGGCGTTCGGATTCTCGAAGGGATGGGCGGAGTTGGCGTTGAAGAAGCCGCCACCGTTGGTGCCCAGCATCTTGATCGCCTCCTGCGAGGCGACGGGGCCGAGCGCGATGGTTTGCTTGACACCCTCCAGCGTGGTGGCGTCCACCGTCCCGGCCAGCGTCTGCGGCACGCCCTGCCAGACCAGGAACAGCGCGTAGAGCAGGCTGAGCGGCAGCAGCAGGTAGAGCGTGCCGCGGGTCAGGTCGGTCCAGAAATTGCCGACCGTCCGCGCCCCGTTGCGGGTGAAGCCGCGGACCAGCGCCACGGCCAGCGCGATGCCGGTCGCCGCGGAGACGAAGTTCTGCACGGTCAGCCCGGCCATCTGCACGAGGTGGCTCATCGTGCTTTCACCGCCGTAATTCTGCCAGTTCGTGTTAGTGACGAAGCTGGCGGCGGTGTTGAAGGCGAGATCGGCGGGGACCGCCGCCATGCCCGTAGGATTCAGGGGCAGGACGCCCTGCAGGCGCTGCAGCGCGTAGAGCAGCAGCAGGCCGGCGACGTTGAACAGCAGCATGGCGACGGCGTAGGTCACCCAATGCTGTTCGGCCTTCGCGTCCACCCCGGCCAAGCGGTAGAGCCCGCGCTCGACGGGGCCGAGCAGCGGCGACAGCAGCGTGCGCTCACCATTGAACAGCCGCGTCATGTAGCCGCCAAGCGGGCGCGCCACGGCGGCCACGAGGGCGGCGAAGAGCAGAATGTTTATCCAGCCGCTGACGGTCATGGGAGTCTCCTCAGAACCGTTCGGGGCGGATCAGGGCGTACACGAGGTAGCCCAGCAGCCCGGCGGCGACGAGGCCGCCGAGCGCGTAATCGACGAACATGGCGCAGCCCCCCTCACAAGCGGTCGCAGGCGTGCACATAGGCGATGGACGCGGCGAAGAAGGCCGCGGTGATCGCCAGCGCGATGATGTCCAGCATGGTTGCCTCCGGTGCGCGTCCGGAGAGCCGGGCGCGCGTCAGCGTGAATCGGATGCCGGCACGGCTGTGTCCGGCACGATCAGGCTGCGCCCGAAGCGCGTATAGATTCGAGGGGGGTGGTGGGGGGCGTGGAATATAGGCGGCGTATATGGTGGGCTGGCAAGTGCGTGAAATGGTGAGGTTCTTGCCCCCACCCCGGCCCTCCCCCGCTGCGCAGGGGAGGGAGAATCAAGTCCCCTCCCCTGCGACAGCGGGGGAGGGTTAGGGAGGGGGCACCGTCAGCACAGCGACACGCCCCCCTCACCTGCCCGGCGTTTCCTCCATCCGGCGGATAAGCAAGTCGCACGGCCCCTGGAGATGCTCCCGCATCAGGAACTCCACCCGCCCGCTCTGGCGGCGGGCGATGGCGTCGAGGATGCGGCGGTGCTCCTCGTTGTACTGGCGCAGGGTTGGGCCGTCCTTCTCCATCTCGAGGACGTCGTAGATCTTCGGAACCCGGTAGACGGTCTGGAAGGAGCGGTTGAACAGTCCGCTCGGCACCAGCCCCATCAGGGTGGTGTGGAAGCGCTGGTTCAGCAGGCGCCACTGCTCCAGCGCCTCCCCCTCCAGCGGGCTGTCGCCGGCGATCAGCGCCTCGGCACGGTCGAGGCCGTTGCGCAGCGCCCGCTCCACGTCGAGCGGCAGGCCGCGCTCCGCCACGATGCGGCAGCCGTGCCCCTCCAGCAGGGCGCGCATCTCGTAGCTCTCAAGAAGGTCGCGCCGGGTGAACTGGCGCACCGTGTAGCCGCGGTTGGTCTCGTAAGTGACCAGCCCTTCCCGCTCCGCCGCCACCAGCGCCTCGCGGATCGGGGTCCGCGACACGCCGAACTGGGCGGCCAGCTCCGCCTCCTTCAGCTTGGTGCCGGGGAGCAGCTTGCCCTCCAGCACCCGGTTGCGCAGGGTGGTCATGATGGAGCCGACCTGTTCGGACCGGACGGTCCCGGTCGCTTTCTCATCGCTGAACGGGGTCACGGTGTCCTCCGGCCGGGGTTTCGGGCGCCGGCGGTTGGAAAAGGGCGGGGCAAGGGATTGCGTTCTATCGGCGGCGCAGGAATCGCACAAGCAGAACGCTCATCAGGATCGTCCCGAACAGCCGAAGCGTTTGCAGGGTGAGTATGAAGGGCACGTCGGCGGCGCTGCCCAGCGCCACCACCGTCACCGAATCCAGCCCGCCCGGGCTGGTCGCCAGATAGGCGGTCAGCAGGTCCTTGCCGGTCAGCGTGACCAGCAGCCAGGCGGAGCCGAGCGACATCGTCACCAGACCGAAGGTGGACAGCAGCATCAGCGGCACCGACGCCACCAGATCGCGCAGCAGTTCCCGCCGGAAGCGCAGGCCGGTCGTCCAGCCGATGATCGTGAAGGCGACGGCGATCAGCCAGGACGGCGAGTCCAGCACCACCAGCCCGGTCATGTTGAGCGTGCCGCCGAGCAGGATCGGCCCCAGCAGTGCCCCCGCCGGAAGCCGCGTCACGGTCCCAGCCCAGCCGCCGGCCAGCGCGACCGCCACCAGCGCCAGTGTCGAGGCGACGGAGGCCGACGGCGCGGGAACGGCGCCGGGAACGGCGATCGGCACGGGAACGCTGCCCAGAAGGAAATGGCAGACCAGCGAGGCCAGGACGACGACCACGATCACCCGCAGATACTGCATAACGGCGACGAAGCGCGGGTCGCCGCCGAAATCGCCGGCCATGGCGATCATCGCCGGGGCGGCGCCCGGCATGGTCCCCCACAGGGCGGTGCCGCCGGGAAAGCGGCCCGACCGTTCCAGCAGCCAGCCGACCAGCACCGCGCCGGCCAGCATCGTGGACAGCGCCATCAGCATGGGAAACCAGTGCAGCGCCACGTCGTGCAGGATGGTCACGTCCATGGACCGGGCGACGACGCCCCCCGTCAGCGCCTGGGCCAGCCAGGAGAAGCGCTTGGGCAGTTCGATGGAAGCGCCGCGCACCCCCAGCAGGATCGCCGCCGCCATCGGGCCGAGCAGCGTCGCGCCGGGAAGGCCGGCCACCATGAACAGGGCGGTGAACAGGAGGGTCGCCCCCACCAGCAGGCACCATTGGAGGGGATTGGAAAGGGGCATCATGTCGGCAGATTGCTCAGGGGCGCGCCCGCCGGTCGGCCGCAGGCGCGCCACCGCTCCATAAAGTTCGGATGGGGTCAGAGGCGGACGGGTGGGATCAGGCGGCCACGGCCTCGGCCTGCTTCTCGACGTAGGCCATCACCTCCGCCACCGGCAGCACGTCGCCGTACTTGGCGTTCATGTCGAACAGGGCGGAATCGTGCGGGGCTTGGTGGCGGTCGCCCACGCATTCGGCGGGGACGATGACCCGGAAGCCGTGGGACACCGCGTCCACCGCCGTCGCCCGCACGCAGCCGCTGGTCGAGCAGCCGGTGAGAATCACCGTGTCGCACTCCATCACGCGCAGCATGGTGCTGAGCGGCGTGCCGAAGAAGGCGGAGGAATGGTGCTTGACCAGCACGACGTCCTGCGGCTCCGGCGTCACGCGGGCGTCGAACTCGGCCAGCGGATTGTCGGCGGTGAAGGCGCGCAGCGCCGGGATCTTTTTGACGAACATGCCGCCTTCGGTCCCGGCCGCGTCATAGACGACCTTGGTGTAGATGACCGGCAGGCCGGCGCGGCGGGCGGCGGCGTAGAGCGGCACGCTGGCGATCGTCGCATCCACCACACCCTGCCCGAAGAAGGGGGCGCCGGGCTGGGTGTAGAAGTCGATGAAGTCGATGGAGATGATGGCGGCCTTCCGCCCGAAGCCGATGCGGTTCTGGAAGACGCCGGAATAGTTGTCCTTGAGTTCGTCGGTGACGCTGAACATGGAGTGATCCTCAGGCTGATTGCAGGGGGATGGGACGGATGGGCGGATAGCCGATGTCCTGAAGGACCGCCGTGGCGACCTCGGACCGGGTTTCCGGGGTTTCGGGGAAATGACAGGCGACTTGGTCGGTGCCGCCGCAGGCTCTCAATGCCGGCTGGTCGATCAGGCAGGCGCGCGGCAGCAGGGCGTCGCCGCTGCGCTCAGTGGGCACGCCGCCCGCCGCCGCGACGAGCCGCGCCCGGTAGCAGCGCGGGTGGAAGCGGCAGCCCGGCGGCACGTTGGTGGCCGAGCCGATCTCGCCCATCGTCACCGAGGTGCGGCGGCGGTTGCGCATCCGCACGTCGGCGATGGGCACCGCCGCCAGCAGCGAGACGGTGTAGGGGTGCAGCGGCCGGCGGTAGAGGTTGTCGCGCTCCGCCATCTCCACGACCTTGCCGAGATACATCACGGCGATGCGGTGGCTGACATGGCGGACCACCGCCAGATCGTGGGCGATGAACAGGTAGGACAGCCCGCGCTCCCGCTGGATGCGCTGGAGCAGGTTGATGATCTGCGCCTGGATCGACACGTCGAGCGCCGACACCGGCTCGTCCAGCACCAGGATCTTGGGGTCGAGCGTCAGGGCGCGGGCGATGCCGATGCGCTGGCGCTGGCCGCCGGAGAACTGGTGCGGGTAACGGTCGGCGTGCGAGGGGTCGAGCCCGACGAGGCTCATCACCCCGGCGACCTTCTGCGGCCCGTCGCCGTCCCACAGGCCATGGACCTTCAGCGGCTCGGCGATGCTCTGGCCGATGGTGACGCGCGGGTCGAGCGATCCGTAGGGGTCTTGGAAGACCATCTGGATGTCGCGCCGCATCGCCTGCATCTCGGCCTTCGACACGCCGGTCACGTCGCGCCCGTCGACCAGCAGCCGCCCGCTGGTCGGCTCGACCAACCGCAGGGCGAGGCGGCCCAGCGTGCTCTTGCCGCTGCCGCTCTCGCCGACCAGCCCCAGCGTCTCGCCGGCGCGGATGGTCAGCGACACGCCGTCCACCGCCCGCACCGCCTTGCCGGCCGCCTTGAACAGGCCGCCGCGGCGGGTGAAGACGCGGGTGGCGTCGACGAGTTCCAGGGCCGGAGGCGGTGCGGAGAGGGTATCGCTCATCGGGTGGCCTCCTTCCGGTCGGGCAGGTCTTCGTGGAAACAGGCGCTGCGGTGGCCGGAGCGGTCGCCGGCCAGCGGCAGCGGCCGCCGGGTGCAGCAGTCCGCCCGCCCGCGGCCGACCGTGCAGCGCGGCTCGAAGGCGCAGCCGGGCGGCAGGCGGGCGACGTTGGGCGGCTGACCCTCGATGGCCGGAAGCTCCTCGTCCACCGGGCCGTCGAGGCGGGGGATGCTGCGGAACAGCGCGCGGGTGTAGGGGTGGCGGGGCTTGGTGAAGACCTCCTCCATGGAGCCGGTCTCGACCAGCCGCCCGGCGTACATCACCGCCACGTCGTCGGCGTATTTGGCGACCAGCCCCAGGTCGTGGGTGATGAGGACCAGCGCCATGCCGGTCTCCGCCTGGAGGTCGGCCAGCAGGTCGAGGATCTGCGCCTGCACCGTCACGTCGAGCGCCGTGGTCGGCTCGTCGGCGATCAGGATCTTCGGCGACAGGGCGATGGCCATGGCGATCAGCACGCGCTGGCGCTGCCCGCCGCTGAGCTGGTGCGGGTAGTCGTCCACCCGCCGCGCCGGGTCGGGGATCTGGACGCGGGCCAGCAGCTCGATGGCGCGGGCGCGGGCGGCGGCCCGGCCGATGCGCTGGTGGGCCCGCAGCACCTCGACGATCTGCTCGCCGATGGTGAAGACGGGGTTCAGCGCGGTCAGCGGGTCCTGGAAGATCATCGAAATGACCGCCCCGCGCAGGCGGCGCAGCCGCTCCGGCGGCTGGTGTAGGATGTCGGCGCCGTCGATCCGCACCTCGCCGCGGCGGACGCGGCCCGGTGCGGCGACGAGGCCGAGCGCGGAGAGGAAGGTCATCGACTTGCCCGATCCGGACTCGCCGACCACCGCCAGCGTGCCGCCGGCCCGCACGGCGAGCGACACGCCGTCGATGACGGTGACCGGCCCGTCGTCGCCGGGAAAGACCGTGGTCAGGTCGCGCAGCTCCAGCGCGACCGGGCGGGGGGCCGTGGCGGGGGCGACCGGAGCCGCCGGGGCCACGGGATGAAGGTTGGGCATGGGCATTCTCACAGCACGCGTCCGGAGGAGCGGCGCATCTGCGGGTCGAGCGTGTCGCGCAACCCGTCCCCCAGCAGGTTCAGGGCGACCACCATCACCGCGATGCAGATCCCCGCCGACAGCGAGATCAGCGGGTTGGAGGCCAGGAAGCTCTGCCCGTCGGCGATGACGTTGCCCCAGGTCGGGGCCGGCGGCTGGACGCCGAGGCCGAGGAAGCTCAGGCCCGCTTCGGCCAGGATGGCGGTGGCGGCGCTGACCGTGGCGACCACGATCACCGGCGGCAGGCTGTTCGGCACGACGTGCAGGAACAGCAGCCGCATCGTGCCCATGCCGATGGCCCGCGACGCCTCGACGTAGGTGCGCGGCTTGATCGTCAGGACGACCGCCCGCATCACCGCGGCGACCCGCGGCGTGAAGGCCAGCGCCACGGCGATGATGACCGACTCCAGCGAGGAGCCGCGCGCCGCCACCAGGGCGAGCGCCAGCAGGAAGCCGGGGAAGGCCAGCAGGATGTCGATGATCGAGACGGTCACCCGCTCGATCCAGCCGCCGAAGAAACCGGCGACCGCGCCGATCACCATCCCCAGCGACAGCGAGAGCGCCATCACCGCGACGGCGACCTGGAGCGAGATGCGGGTGCCCCAGATCAGGCGGGACAGCACGTCGCGCCCGAACTGGTCGGTGCCCAGGAGATGCGCGGCCGAGGGCGGGGCCAGCGTGTTGGCGAGGTCGGTCTCAAGCGGCGACATCGGGGCGATCCAGGGGGCCGCCACCGCCACGATCAGCAGCAGGGTCAGCAGGATCACGCCGATCAGGAAGCCCGGATGGCGGAAGTAGCGCATCAGGGACGACCGCCGCGCCGAAGCGGACGCGGAGAGGGGTGCTGTGGCTGCCATGGGTCACCGTGTGGACAGGCGCGGATCGACCAGCCCGTAGGCGAGGTCGAGCAGGCTGTTGACGAGGACGACGGCGACGGCCAGCACCAGCACGCCCGCCTGGACGAGCTGGTAGTCGCGGGCCGAGACCGCCTTCAGGATCATCGAGCCGATGCCGGGCCGGCTGAACACCACCTCGATCAGGATGGCGCTGCCCAGCGACCAGGCGAAGGTCACCCCGACGATGGCGAGGATCGGCACCAGCGCGTTCTTCAGCGCCAGCCGCCACACCACCCGGCGCTCCGGCACGCCCATCGCGCGGGCGACGCGGATGCAGTCCTGGCCCAGCACCTCCAGCATCGCCGAGCGGGTCAGGCGGGTGATGTAGGCGGCGACCGAGATGCCCAGCACGCCGGCCGGAAGCACCAGATGGTGCAGGTGGGTGAGGAGCCCGCCGCCCGAGCTGGCCCCCAGCGCCGGGAACCATTTCAGCTCCTGCGAGAACAGCAGGACGGAGGCAAGGCCGAGCCAGAAGACCGGGAAGGAGATGCCGAACAGCGCGACGATCATGATCAGCATGTCGCTCCACGACCCCTGCCGCTCCGCCGTGAGGATGCCGAGCGGGATGCCGATCGCCACCGCCACCGCGAGGCCGGCGAAGGCCAGGATCGCGGAGTCGGGAAGGCTGAACAGGATCTCTTCCAGCGCCGGGCGGCCGGTGACCACCGACGACCCGAAATCCCCGGTGACGGCGCGCAGCACGTAGAGCCCGTACTGCACATAGACCGGCTGGTCGAGGCCGAGCTGGGCGCGCAGCGTGGCGAGCGCCTCCTCGGTGGCGTAGTCGCCCAGCATGTACTGGGCGGGGTCGCCGGGGATCATCCGAACCAGGAAGAAGGTCACGGTCACGATGCCGAACACCGTGATCGCGAGCTGAGAGAGTTGGCGAAGAAGCCGGTCCATCGTCACGCCTCCAGCAGCGAGACCGGATAGGCGCTCATCGTGAACAGGGAGTTCTGGACGAAGCCGGAGACCTTCTTGGTGTGGGCGATGAACAGGTGATCGGCGTACAGCGGGATCACCGGCACGTCGCCCATGACCTTGGCCTGGATCTTCCCGTAGACCTCCTTGCGGGCGGCGTCGCCCTGGGCCTGCCGGGCGGCGGCGATCAGGTCCTCGACGCCCTCGTAATGGGCGGTGTTGAGGCCCGGCGGGAAGGAGGACTTGGCGAACAGCGACAGGATCGGGCTGTCCGGGTCCGGCGCGCCGACGACGCCGGTGATGCAGGTTGGCACCGTGCCCTTGTTGCGCGCCTGGAGGTAGGCGCCGCGCTCCAGCACCTTGATCTTGGCGTCGATGCCCACGGCGGCGAGGTCGCTGGCGATCGGCACGACGATCTTGTCGTAGGGGTTGGCGCCCGGCGCCACGAGGTCGAGCGAGAAGGACCCCACACCGGCCTCCTTGAGCAGCGCCTTGGCCTTCGCCGGGTCATAGGGGAACAGCGGGACCTGGTCGGTGAATTCCTGGAAGGAAGACGTCAGGAAGCCGCTCGCCTCCGACTTGGTGCCCTTGAAGAAGCCGTCGATCAGCGCCTTGCGGTTGATGGCGTGGTAGATCGCCTGCCGCACCCGCACATCGCCCAGCGGCTTGATCGAGGTGTTGAGGACGAGGTTGATCGTGTGGTTGGCGTCGCGGTCGTGCACGGTGACCAGACCGCCGCCCTTCAGACGCTGGATGACCTCCGGCTGCTGCAGGCCGAAGAAGATGTCGATCTCGCCGTTCTCCAGGGCGATGGCCGCCGCCGTCTCGTCCTTGATGACGCGGAACTGCACCTCCTCGACCTTGGGAGCGCCCGCGAAATAGTCCTTGTTGGCGGACAGCTTGACCTCGCGGCCCGGCGCCCAGTTCTGGAACACGAAGGGGCCGGTGCCGATGGGGTTCAGCGCGAAGGCCTTGTCGCCGATCTCGCCCAGCGCCTTGCGGCTGACGATCCAGCCCTGGTTGAAGGCCGACACCTTGTGCAGGAAGCCGGAGTTCGGCTCCTTCAGCGTGATGACCACCGTGTCGGGGGCCGGCGTCTCGATGGACTTGATGGAGGCGAGCTGCCCGCTGTAGCTGCTGCCGGTCTGCGGGTCGAGCACGCGTTCGAACGAGAATTTCACGTCGTCGGAGGTGAAGGGACCGAAGCCCTTGTGCCAGGTGACGCCGCTGCGCAGGGCGAAGCTGTAGACGGTGCCGTCGCCGGAGATGTCCCAGCCGGTGGCGAGGTCGGGGACGATGGCGTTGCTCGCCTCGTCATACTTGACCAGCCCGTTGAAGATCTGGGTGGCGACCGTCTGGTTCTCGATCTGGAAGATGCGGGCGGGATCCAGGTTGCCGATGTCGCTGCCGATGCGCACCCGCAGGACCGGCGGCGCCGCCGACGCCGGCAGAGGCCAGCCGCTGCCCGCCACCAGGGCGCCGGCGGCCAGCAACGTGCCGAACTGGCGGCGGTTGACGCCGCTCCGCTCGATCCGGCCGGCCCGTTCCTTGCGATTGATCCCGTCCATAAGCCTGCTCCTCTGTGTCCAAGATTTTACGGGCAGCGCTGATATTTGTCCGGTCTATTTTTGCACACAATCTGCGCTGGACCCTTATGTCCGACCAAATTCGCAGGAATCGTGCCACCCTGCGGCAGGCTGTCGCAGGCCGCCTATAAATCATTTTATATCAGCTGTTTAATGTTGAGTTTCGTGGCATTGCTTAGGAATACAGCAATATGCATATCTGCGCAAAAGGCGGGCAGAGGCGGATTTGAAATGGTGAAACTATGGACTTTGAATGCAAAAAAACCTCGTTGTATGCTGACTGGGCGCCCGTGACGCGGCGCTGCAGCGGAAGAAGGAACCTCCTGAAATGAGCGATCTTTCCATCTACGACCGCCAGGGCATCGGCAAGCCGCTCGGCTTCGGCCGCAAGTGCGCCCTCCTCGTTATCGATTTCCAGATCGGGTTCACGCGCGAGGACGCCTTCGGCGGCTTCAACATCAACAGCGCCATCACCGCCACGGGAAAGTTGCTCGGACATGTCCGCCCGCTGGGCATGCCGATCGCCCACGCCTGCTTCATTGCGCCGGAGGCGCCGGGCGGCATCGGCCCGTTCGGCGAGAAGATTCCGTCGCTGCTGACGCTGACCGCCGACTCGCCCGACGTCGCCTTCGCTCCGGAGGTCGCGCCGCTGCCCAACGAGTTCATCGTGCGCAAGCAGCACGCCTCGGCCTTCTTCGGCACCGCCCTGTCATCCTGGCTGCGGGCGAACGCGGTCGACACGCTGCTGGTCACCGGCTGCACGACCTCGGGCTGCGTGCGGGCCAGCGTGATCGACGCCTCCGCCCACGGGCTGCGCCCGATCATCGTGGAGGAGTGCGTCGGCGACCGGGCAGAGGAGCCGCACCGCGCCAACCTGTTCGACATGGGCAAGAAATACGCCGACGTGATGCCGCTGGAATCGGTCATCGCCCATCTGGCGCTGGCGGACGCCGCCTGACCCGGCGGCCCCACAGCTAAGCGCAACGAAGCGACTTCAACAGGCCGTCGCCGGAGCAGTTCGTCCGAAGCCATCCGGCACGCGAGCGGAAAGCAGCAACGCATGTCCGAACTTTCGACAACGCATCCGGCCCGGTCCGGCGGCGGCAGCCCATCCATGCCCGGCGCCAGCGAGGCGGAAACCCGTGCCCGCCTCGCCCGCATCGAGAGCCTGAACCCGATCGTCAACGCCCTGCTGGCGGTGGACGCCGACGGGGCGATCCGCCGGGCGCGGGCGCAGGACGAGGCGCGGGCGGCGGGGGACTGGCCCGGCCTGCTCGACGGGGTGACGGTCACCGTCAAGGACTGCTTCGAACTGGCCGGGGAGACGACCAGCTACGGCTCGTCCGCCCGCTTCGCCCGGATGGGGCAACAGGACGCCCCAGTGGTGCGCCGCCTGCGCGACGCCGGGGCCATCCTGGTCGGGCGCAACAACCTGTCCGAATTCTGCCTGGGCTCGACGAACCAGAACGAGCATCACGGCCCCTGCCGGAATCCCTGGGACACCGGCCGGGTTCCCGGCGGGTCGAGCGGCGGGTCGGCGGCGTCGGTCGCCGCCGGGCTGTGCCGGGTGTCCATCGGCACCGACACCGGCGGCTCCATCCGCATCCCGGCGGCGCTCTGCGGGGTGGTCGGGCTGCGGCCCAGCGTCGGCCGGGTGTCGAACACCGGCGTGATCCCGTGCAGCGTCGATTTCGACACCGTCGGCCCGCTGGCCTACTCGGTCGCCGATGTGGCGCGCGCCTTCGCCGCCATCGCCGGTTACGACCCGGAGGACCCGAATTCGGTCGACGTGCCGCTCGGCAACTTCCTTCCGGATGTGAAGGCGGGGATCGCCGGCACGCGCATCGGGCTGCCGCGCAACTTCTACTTCGACAGTCTCCAGCCCGCGGTGGCGGAGCGGGTGCGCGCGGCGGCGGCGGTGCTGGAGAAGGCCGGCGCTGTTCTGGTGGACATCACCATCGAGGACGCGGAGGTGGCGCAGGCCCGCACCGCCTTCTCGCTGCTCGTCGCCGACATGGCGCAATACCACCTCGACAAGATGGAGACGGCGCCGGAGTCCATCGGGCCGGAGGTGCTGCGCCGCCTGCAGCTCGGCCTGCCGGTGTCGGGCGTGCAGTACGCGGACTCCCGGCGCTGGCTGGCCTCCTGGAAGCTGCGCTTCCGCGCGCTGTTCGAGCGGGTGGACCTGATCCTCACCCCGACCACCCCCATCGTGGCGCCGCGCATCTACGACAGCGCCGACATGATCGAGGCGACGCGGGCGGTCAGCCGCTTCACCTACGGCTTCGGCGCGCTTGGCCTGCCCGCCATGTCGGTGCCCTGCGGCTTCGACGGCGACGGGATGCCGGTGGGCATGCAGATCGTCGGGCGCTGGTTCGACGAGCCGCTGGTCTTCCGCGCCGGGGCGGCCTTCCAGGCGGCGACCGACCACCACCGCCAGCGCCCCGCCCTGCCCGCCTGATGCCTCCCGCCTGATTTCCCGAAAGGACCCGCCATGGAACCGTTCGAACTCACGGCCAGCGAGGCCGCCCACGCCATCCGCGACGGCCGCCTGACCAGCGAGGCGCTGGTCCGCTCCTGCCTGGAGCGGATCGAAGACCGCGATCCGGAGGTGCGCGCCTGGATCACCGTCGATCCCGCCCTGGCGCTGGCCGCCGCGCGGGAGGCCGACAAGCGCCCTGCCGCCGGCCCGCTGCACGGCCTGCCCTTCGGCGTGAAGGACGTGATCGACACCGCCGACCTGCCAACCACCCAGAACTCGCCGATCTTCCAGGGCCACCGGCCCGCCCGCGACGCCGCCTGCGTGGCCATCGCGCGCAGCGCCGGGGGAATCCTGCTGGGCAAGACCGACACGGTGGAGTTCGCCTCCGGCGGGCGCAAGGCGGCGACGCGCAACCCGATCAACCCCGCCCACACGCCGGGCGGCTCCTCCTCCGGGTCGGGGGCGGCGGTCGGCGACCGGCATGTGCCGCTGGCCTTCGGTACCCAGACCGGTGGTTCGCACATCCGCCCCGCCGCCTTCAACGGCATCTACGGCTTCAAGCCGACCTGGGGCGTCGTCAGCCGCGAGGGGATGAAGCATTACGCGGTGTCCCTCGACACGCTGGGCTGGTACGGGCGTTCGGTCGCCGACCTCGCGCTGATGGCCGAGGCGTTCCAGTTGGAAGGCATGGGCAAGACTCCGCCGATCAAATTGGCCGGCCTGCGCGTCGGGCTCTGCCGCTCCCCCGTCTGGTCGCGCATCGAGCCGGCGGGCGAAGCGGCGCTGCTGCTCGCCGCCCGGCGGCTGGAGGAGGCCGGCGCGGTGGTCGTGCCCTTCGAGCTGCCGGACGCCTTCTCGACCCTGGCCGAGGTGCAGGACGTGATCCGCCGCGGCGAGGGGCGGGCCTCCTTCCTCGACCTCTACATCAGCGACCGCCATCGGCTGCACCCCGAACTGGCCGACCATTGCGAGCACAACCACGGCATCACCACGCGCACCCTGACCGAGGCCTACGACGTCGCCGACACCTGCCGGCCGCGCTTCGCCGCCCTGTTCGAGTCCATCGACGTGATCCTGACCCCGCCCGCGCCCGGCGAGGCGCCGGAGGGGCTGCACACGACGGGCGACCACATCTTCAACTCGATCTGGACGGTGCTGCACGTCCCCTGCCTCGCCATGCCCTGCGGCCGCGGGCCATGCGGGCTTCCGGTCGGGGTGCAGCTGGTGGCGCCGCGTTTCCAGGACGCCGCCCTGCTGGCGATGGCCGAAGCCATGGCCCCGGTGGTCGACGTGTGAGAGTGGCGTCCCCCCGGAAACTTTCCCGGACCGGGCGGGTTGGACGGGTGCGGCGCCGCAGCCGGGCGCCCGAGGACGGGAGGAGAGGACGGATGAAGCTGGACGGGTCCTGCCACTGCGGGGCGGTGCGATTCTCGGTGGACGCCTACGCGCCGGTCCCCTATTTGCGCTGCTACTGCTCGATCTGCCGCAAGACGGCGGGCGGGGGCGGCTACGCCATCAATCTGGGGGCCAAGGCCGACACGCTGGCGGTGACGGGGGCGGAGCACATCACCGTCTTCCACGCCCGCATCGACGGCGAGGAAAGCCCCGGCGAGCGGCGCTTCTGCGCGCGCTGCGGCTCCGCCCTGTGGGTGAGCGACCCGCGCTGGCCGGAGCTGGTCCACCCCTTCGCCAGCGCCATCGACAGTACCCTGCCGGAGGCGCCGGCCCACGTCCATATGATGCTGGGATCGAAGGCCAACTGGGTCCCGGTCGAGGCCAAGCCGGGGGATGAGCGCAGCGACGACTACCCGCCGGAATCGCTGGAGGAGTGGCACCGCGCCCACGGATTGCTGGACGATGGGAAGCAAGACGGCGGGGCATAACCCCCCGCCGTCCGTGCCGGTCAGTTCTTCAGCTTGTAGCCGGTGCGGAAGATCCACCAGACCGCCGTCAGGCAGAGCGCCAGGAACAGCGCGGTCATGGCGAGGCTGATCCCCACCGGCACGTCGGCCTGTCCGTAGAAGCTCCAGCGGAAGCCGCTGACCAGATAGACGACCGGGTTGAACAGGGTGATCTTCTGCCACAGCGGCGGCAGCATGCTGATCGAGTAGAAGCTGCCGCCGAGGAAGGCCAGCGGCGTGATGACCAGGATCGGCACGATCTGCAGCTTCTCCCAGCCGTCCGCCCAGACGCCCAGGATGAAGCCGAACAGGCTGAAGGTGACAGAGGTCAGCACCAGGAAGGCGACCATCCAGACCGGGTGCTGGATCGAGTAGTCGACGAACAGCCGGGCGGTCAGCAGGATCAGCACGCCGAGGATCATCGACTTGGTGGCCGCCGCCCCGACATAGCCGAGCACCGTCTCGAAGGCCGAGATCGGGGCCGACAGCACCTCGTAGATCGTGCCGGAATAGCGCGGCATGTAGATGCCGAAGGAGGCGTTCGACACGCTTTCCGTCAGCACCGACATCATGACGAGGCCGGGCACCAGGAAGGCGCCGTAGCTCACCCCGTCCACCGCCGTGAAGCGCCCACCGATGGCCGCCCCGAAGACGATGAAGTAGAGCGAGGTCGAGATGACCGGCGCCGCGATGCTCTGGAACAGCGTGCGCCAGGTGCGGGCCAGCTCGAACAGATAGATGGCCTTGACCGCATGAAGGTTGATGGGGGAGGTCATGCCCGCTCCTTCACAAGGCTGACGAAGATCTCCTCGAGGGAGCTTTCCTCGGTGTGCAGGTTCGTGAAATCAATGCCGTGGTCGCCGAGCTTGCGGAGAAGCCGGGCAATGCCCGTCTGGTCCTCCTGCGTGTCGAAGCTGTAGACCAGTTCCCGCCCGTCGCCGGACAGGGTCAGGGGGTAGCCGGCCAGCTCCGCCGGAATGGCCTCCAGCGGGTTCTGGAGCTGCAGGGTCAGCAGCCGTTTGCCGAGCTTGCGCATCAGCGCGGCCTTGTCCTCGACCAGCACGATGCGGCCGTTGGAGATGACGCCGATGCTGTCGGCCATCTCCTCAGCCTCCTCGATGTAGTGGGTGGTCAGGATGATGGTCACGCCGCTGTCGCGCAGCCGCCCGATCATCTCCCACATGCCGCGGCGAAGCTCCACGTCCACCCCGGCGGTCGGCTCGTCGAGGAAGAGGATGCGCGGCTCGTGGGACAAAGCCTTTGCAATCATCACGCGGCGCTTCATGCCGCCGGACAGCGCCATGACCTTGCTGTCCTTCTTGTTCCAGAGGGACAGGTCCTTCAGCACCTTCTCGATGTGGGCGGGATCGGGCGGCTTGCCGAACAGCCCGCGGCTGAAGCTGACGGTGGCCCAGACGCTCTCGAACGCCTCGGTCGTCAGTTCCTGCGGGACGAGGCCGATCAGCGAGCGCGCGGCGCGCCAGTCGCGCACGATGTCGTGCCCGTCCACCGTCACGGTGCCCGCGGTGGCGTTGACGATGCCGCAGACGGTGCTGATGAGCGTCGTCTTGCCGGCCCCGTTCGGTCCCAGAAGGGCGAAGATCTCGCCGCGGCGGATGTCGAGATCGACCCCCTTCAGCGCCTGGAAGCCGGTGGCGTAGGTCTTTTCCAGCCCACGCACCTGAATGATCGGCTGCATGTCTCCCCTCTGCCTGTCGGTCGGCCCGTTCCGGGCGGGCGTCACCTTAACGGCGGGACGGCGCTTGGTCATCGGGCATTCGGCGCGACGCAACCATTCCGGATAAGGGGGACCTGATTTGGGAGTCCCGATTCGGGGTGGGGGATGCCCGCCCACAAATGATTTCGGGACAACAGCCCTGCCCATCCCCATATTATGTAAAAAGCACGAAAGAGGACGAGCGCTCATGCCAAAAGATGTTGTGCTCAGCGATGTCGATGTTTGGGAAAGCTCCATCACCACATGGCTGCGTTCCAACGCGGCCGAGGACCCGGCCCATGACATCGACCATCTTCTTCGCGTTTGGCGCACCGCCAAGGCCCTGGCCGCGGCGGAGGCCGAACGGGAGGGCGGACCGCCGCCTGACATGCTCGTCGTGCTGGCCGCGGCCCTGCTCCACGACATCGTGAACGTGCCGAAGGACCATCCGGACCGCAGCCGCGCCTCCCGCCTGTCGGCGGACCGGGCGGAGGAGGTTCTGCGCGGCATGGGCTTCCCGGACGCGCTGATCCCCGCCACCCGCCACGCCATCGAGGCGCACAGCTACTCCGCCGGCATCCCGCCGCTGACCATCGAGGCGAAGCTGGTCCAGGACGCCGACCGGCTGGAAAGCCTGGGGGCCATCGGCATCGCCCGCTGCTTCGCCACCTCCGGCCTGATGAAGCGGGCGCTGTTCCACGGCGAGGACCCGATGGCCGAGACCCGCCCGCTGGACGACCTGCAATACGCGCTGGACCATTTCAAGGCGAAGCTGCTGCTGCTTCCCAACACCATGCAGACCCCGGCCGGCCGGGCGCGGGCGCAGGAGCGGGCGGCCTTCCTGCTGTCCTTCCAGGTCCAGCTTCTGGCGGAGATCGCCGGGGACGCCTGACGGTCCCGGCACGGCCTGCGTGTGGAAGCAGGTCCGACGACAACGCTCTCCTCCCCGGGGTGGCGCCGCGTTAGCATAACCTTATGGAGCGCGTCGCGATGGCGGTGCCGCTCGCACGAACCGGACTGCGGCAAGCGCGGCCCGGTTCGGTGTGTTGCGTGAACCGAAGCAATCCGGGTTGTATCGACCATGAACAAGAACAGGCAGTCCGGCGGTCTCTCCGCGCCGGACATGCGCAAACTGTCGGACGCACTGGCCTTGGCCCAGAAAGGCGATCTGGGGCGCGCCGTCACGTTGTTCGAACAGGCGACAAGGGGCGCCGGCCTGACTCCGCAGATCGCGGGGTTCGGGCGGGACCTCCATGCGGCGGTCGGCAACGCCGCCTTCGGAAGCCAGCGCTACGACGATGCCTTGAGCGCGTTCGAGCGGGCGCGTCTTTGTGACCCGCATCACCCCGGAATCCTGCTCAACATCGGCAACACCCTGTTCCGGATGGCCGCCTACGACCGGGCCGCCGGCGCGCTCGAACAGGCGCGGGTGCTGCACCCGGCCACCCCGGACACGCTGCTCAGCCTCTCGGCGGCGCTGTTCCAACTGGGACGCCTTGCGGAGGCGGAGCGTCTGGCCCGTCAAGCGGCGGCATTGGCGCCGAACGCCCCGGCGGTGTGGTTCAATCTGGGGACCGCCCTCAAGGGGCAGGACAAGCTGGCCGCCGCCGCAGAAGCCTACCGCCGCGCGCTGAGGATCGCGCCCGGAAACCCGACCGCGACGGTCGGGCTGATCCAGACCAAGCAACGGTCCTGCGACTGGTCCAGCTTCGACGACGACGCGGTTACTCTGGACTCCATCGCGTCGCAGGGCGTGCCGGTCCAGGCCTCCATGATGCTGTCCCACCGCGTTTCCGCCCGGTCGCTCCTGGCGGCGGCGCGGGCGCACGCGCAGACGATCCGGTCGAAGCCGGTGCGGCTGAAGGCGAAGCCCGGCAGGACGGGCGTCGCCACCATCGCCTACCTGTCGAACGATTTCCGCCAGCATCCGGTCGCGCAACTGCTGGCCGAGGTGCTGGCGCTGCACGACCGGTCGCGCTTCCGCGTGCTCGCCTACAGCTACGGGCCGGACGACGACAGCGTCGAGCGCCGTCGCATCCGCGAAGGCGTCGACCGCTTCATCGACATCGACTCCCTGACCGCGGAGGAGGCCGCCGAGACGATGCGGCGGGATGGCGTCGACATTCTGATCGACCTCAAGGGCTACACCGGCCACCCGCGGCCACACATCCTCGCCGCCCGGCCGGCGCCGGTGCAGGTCCAGTTCCTGGGCTATCCCGGCACCATGGGAGCGCCCTGGATCGACTACATCGTCGCCGATCCCGTCTCCCTGCCGCCGGAGTTGGAAAGCGGCTTCACCGAGGCGGTCGCGCGGATGCCGCGCTGCTTCCTGCCGCGGGACCGGCGTCATGGAGTTCCGCCGCCGCCGCCGCGGCCGGCCTGCGGTCTTCCGGCGGACGGCTTCGTGCTCGCCTGCTTCAACAACGCCTACAAGATCACGCCCGAGATCTGGGCCGTCTGGATGGCGTTGCTGCACAAAATCCCCGACGCGGTGCTCTGGCTTGCCAATGCGACGGCGGAGGCCGAGCGGAACCTGCTTCAAGCCGCCCAATCGGCAGGGATTGCCACGGACCGCATCGTCTTCGCGCCTTGGGCTCCGACCTTGGACGATCACCTGTCCCGGCTCCAGAACGCCGACCTGATGCTGGACACTCTGCATTACGGCGCCCACACGACGGCGAGCGACGCGCTGTGGGTGGGGCTTCCGCTGGTGACGTGCCCGGGACACACGCTGCAATCGCGCGTCGCCGCCAGTCTGCTCCACACCACGGGCCTTCCCGACTTCGTGACGGAATCCCTGGCGCACTACGAAAGCGCGGTTCTTCATTGGGCGAACAACCGCGCCGGTCTGGAGGCGGTTCGGAACCGACTGCGCGCCGAGCGCGACGGCGGGCCGCTGTTCGATATGAACGCCTACACGCGCCATCTCGACCAGGCGTTGCTGACGATGCTGGAGCGCCAGCGGCGCGGCGCGCCTCCGGCGACGTTCACGGTCGCCGGGTAAAACAGCGCGCAAAACGAAAAAGGACCGCTCCGGAGGAGTCGGTCCTTTTTTCCGGCCCGGATGGACGGGCCGCCGCGTCGTGGGGCCGGAAGGCCCTGGCGCCGGTCATTCGCGCATCAGCGTCGGCAGGTCGAGCGTCGAGGTGCCGGCCGCCGGGGCGCAGGTGCCGGACGACACAGCTTGGTATACAATATACAACGGAGTGGCCGAGAACCAAGCGCTGGCGAATTCCGTAACACCCTTGGCGATGCTCGACAGAAGGCCGTCGTGATGGCTGTGATGGGCGGAAGCGTAAGCCATGATATGTCTCCTCTTTGCTGATGGGGTTATTGTGCCGTGGTATACCCGATACCAGAAGCGCTATGCCCGCAGAGCAGCAAGACCGAAAAATTACAGCTTCCTCAAGCGTTTAGGATCAAAACAGTCGGCTTGGCGAACCAAAAAAAATGGATACTCCGGTATGACTCCTGCCACATGATTGCGTATGTGTTTGCCGGGGAATCACGTACTCTCCCATCATTACCCCCGGAGATAATCTGGAGAGCCGTCTGTGCCGGTGCATGAGTGGCCGCAGATCGTGCGCGCGTTGCGAAGGCTGCACGGCCTGACCGCCGCGCAGTTCGCCGTCATGCTGGCCACCACCGAGGAAACCGTCGCCCGCTGGGAGTCCGGCACCACCCTGCCCGACCCGCGGGAACAGGCGCTGTTGCGCGACGTGCTGACCGGCCATTTCCGGCACCACCCCACCTTCCTCGGCCTGAAGGCGATGGTGCGGAGCATGGGCGAAAAATGCACCCTCTACACGCCCGGCCTGATCGCGCAGACCGTGTCCCCGCCGCTGGCGCAATGGCTCGAGCGGCACCGGTTCGACATCGTCGGTTCCTCCCTGCTGCCACGCATCGACGGTCTGACCGCGGAAATGATGGAGCGCTACGCCCTGCCCATGCTGGATGGGACGAGCGACGTCCTGTCGGTCACCTACAACGACCGGGCCGTGGCCTTCCGCAACGCCGTCATCAATCGGCGGCTGAGCGTCGTCCCCGTGGACGGCGTGCGCGTCCTCGTGCTGGTGGACCGGGTGCTCTATCTGGACGACGGTCACGACACGCCCGACCCGGATCTCCACATGCTCACCGCCGACGAGTTGGCCAACGACTGACCAAGCCCTTCGAAAGTCCGGCTTGCCCCCGGCGGCGTTGTCTGCTCCATGGACGCCGGAACGGAGGGGAGCCAAAGCCTTGAGCACGGGACTGATCGCACTGTTGGACGATGTGGCCGGGTTGGCGAAGGTTGCCGCCGCCTCGCTGGACGACGCCGCGGGGCAGGCGGCGCGGGCGGGAGCCAAAGCCGCCGGAGTGGTGGTGGACGACGCCGCGGTGACGCCGCGCTATGTGGTTGGCTTCACCGCCGACCGCGAATTGCCGATCATCGGCAAGATCGCGCTGGGCTCGCTGAAGAACAAGCTGATTTTCCTGCTGCCCCTGGCGCTTGCGCTCAGCCTCGTGGCGCCTTGGGCGATCACGCCGCTGCTGATGCTGGGCGGTGGTTTCCTCTGCTATGAGGGGGCGGAGAAGGTGTGGGAGGCTCTGCGCCCCCACGCGGCGCATCATGACACCGATGGACAGTCAACTGCCGGACAGGACGCCGCGCAGTTCGAGCGGGAGAAGATCAACAGCGCCATCAAGACGGATCTGATTCTGTCGGCGGAGATCATGGCCATCGTCCTGTCCACCGTCGCTGCGGAGACCTCGTCCTTCTGGATGCAGGCTGCCGTCCTTGCGATCGTCGGGGCGGGCATCACCGGGCTGGTCTATGGTGCTGTGGCGCTGATCGTGAAGGCGGACGATGTCGGCCTGTCGCTGGCGCAGAACGGCCGCCCGGCGGCGAGCCTGCTGGGATTGCGCACCCCCTCCCCCGGCGCGCCGGGCGGCGCCGACCGGACGCTCGCGCCGGTGACGCAGGCGATCGGGCGCGGACTGGTCAAGGGGATGCCGGTCTTTCTGAAGCTGCTGGCGCTGGTCGGCACCGCCGCCATGCTGTGGGTGGGCGGCGGCATCGTCATCCATGGGCTGGAGGGCTTCGGCCTGACCGCGATCGGCCACGCGATCCACGGCGCCGCCGTGGCGGCGGGAGAGGCGGTGCCGGCGGCGAAGGCCGCGGTGGAATGGCTGGTCGGAGCGGCGGGGGCCGGGGTGTTCGGGCTGCTGCTGGGCGCCCTGCTGATCCCCCTGGTGCACAAGGTGATCGAGCCGCTCTGGGGCATGGTTTTGCGAAAGTAGCGCGCCTCATGCTGAAGCGCCAAGGGGCGGCCCTGCCCGGACCGCCCCTTGGCGTTTGCCCTTCACACGCGGCCCTGCCCCGTTTCCACAATGACAAGGACGCTCCATGGACGGGGCTTGGTGTGCCCGGACCGGCCGTGGGTCCGCCGAGAGATCGGAGCGCCATATATTAATATATCAGCGCCCCGTCCCTTGGCAAGCCTCCTGCCCTCACATCAGCATGTTCGGCAGGAACAGCACCAGCCCCGGCCACAGTGTCAGCACGGCGACCAGCAGGACGATGGTGCCGACGAAGGGCAGCGATTCGACGATGTATTCCTCGACCGGGCAGTCGAGCAAACTGCACACCGTGTACATGGCGACCCCGACCGGCGGCGTCATCGAGCCCAGCGTGACGATGGTCATCATCAGGATGCCGAAATGCACCGGATCGACGCCCAGCGGCGTTACGATGGGCAGGAAGATCGGGGTCAGCAGCAGGACCAGCACCGTGCTTTCCACGAACAGCCCGGCGATGAACAGGAAGATCAGGATCAGCGCCACCACCAGCAGCGGGTTGGTGGTCAGTTGGGTCATCGCCTCGGCGATGGTCTGGGGCGCCTGCTCGAAGATGATGGCGTAGCCGACCATGCCCGAGAACAGGATGATGAGCATGATCAGGCCGGTGTCCACCACCGCTTCCTGAAGCGCCTCGGCCACCGCGGCCCAGGTCAGCTCCCGGTGCAGCAGGAAGCCGACCACCGCGGCGTAGACGACGGCGAAGGCGCCGACCTCCGACGGGGTGAACAGGCCGCCGCGGATGGCGAACAGCAGGGCCACCGGGAACAGCAGCGCCCATTTGGCGTCGGCCACCGCCCGCCACACGGCGCGCAGGGTCGGACGCTCCGCCATTTCGGGACGGTAGCCGCGGCGGCGGGCGATCAGCCAGACGGTCAGCATCAGCCCGGCCATCATCATGAAGCCCGGAATGACGCCGGCCAGGAACAGCCGCCCGATCGACACGTTGCCGACGAAGCCGTAGAGGATCAGCCCCAGGCTGGGCGGGATGGTCGCGGTGATCAGCGAACCGACCGCGATGGCGGCGGCGGTGAAGCCCTTCGAATAGCCGCGGGCGATCAGGCTGGGGCCGAGGATGCGCGCCTCCATCGCGGCGTCGGCCACCGCCGAGCCGGAGACGCCGCCCATCAGGGTGGACAGCACGATGCAGACCTGCGCCAGCCCGCCGGACATCCAGGACACCAGCACGTTGGAGCAGTTGATCAGGCGGCTGGTGATGCCCGTCCGGTTCATCATGTGCCCCGCCAGCACGAAGAAGGGCACGGCCAGCAGCGGGAAGCTCTGCGAGGCCGAGGCGACCTGCTGCACCCCGATGGACATCGGGATGATGTCGTTGGTGGCGAAGAAGGAAAAGCCGGCAATGCCGATGGCGAAGGCGATGGGAAGCCCGAAGGCCATCAGCGCGAAGAAGGTGACGGCAAGAAGGGTCACGGCACGACCTCCTCGATGTCGCCGGCCTTGGGGGCCGGCGCGAAGACCGGTTTGGGGTGGCTGCGCAGTTCGCGCAGCGTGTCCAGGATCTGAGCGGTCAGCGTGATGGCGAGCAGCAGGCAGCCCACCGGCACCGCGGCGGTCACGAAGGCGTAGCTGATGCCGCTGTCGCCGAACTGGCGTTCCAGGTTCAGCATGGTCAGCCGGTAGCCCATCACCGTCATGGTGACGAGGAAGGCGAGGACCAGCACGCCCAGCACGAGATCGAGCACGGCCCGGGTGGAGTTCGGCAGGCGCTTGACCAGATAGTCGATGCCGATGTGGGCGCGCTTGCGCAGCGCCATGTCGGCGCCGAGGAAGGCGACCCAGACGAACAGGAGCTGCGCCACGTCCACCGACCAGACCAGGGGATGGCCGAACCAGCGCATGACGCCGGCGGCGAAGACGAGCAGAACGATGGCGGCGAGGAGAAGCATCGCCAGGACGGCTTCCCCCTTGTGAAACAAGGACGACATGATGGCGGTCCCTTGATGGCGGCGGAAGGTGACGGCGGACGGCGGTGATTTTGAGAGGTGCTTGCCCCCACCCCGGCCCTCCCCCGCTATCGCAGGGGAGGGAGATTTGTCCCCTCCCCTGCGAAGCGGGGGAGGGTTAGGGAGGGGGCACGATCAACACGAACCGATCCCCGCGTCAGTTCTGCAGCAGCTTTTCCACGTCCTTGTGAAGTTCGGCGTAGCCCAGCTTCTCATAGACCGGCGCGGTGGCCTTGCGGAACGGCGTCACGTCGATCTCCTCGATCGTCACGCCCTTCTCCTTCATCTGCTTCTCGAAGTCGGCGAGCGACGCCTGGGTGGCGCGCGACGCGCTGTCGCCGGCCTTCAGCGCCTCTTCCTTCAGGATCGTCTGCTGCTCCGGCGGCAGCTTGTCGAACCAGGCGGCGCTGGTGACGAGCCCGGTGATCAGATTGATGTGGCCGGTCTTGGTGACCCGGTTCGTCACCTCGTAGAGGCGGGCACCGAAGCTGGCCGGGTGCTGGGCCTCGACGCCGTCGATCACCTTCTGCTGCAGGCCGGTGTAGACCTCCGACCAGCCCATCGGGGTCGGGGTGGCGCCCATGGCGCGGATCGTCTCCATCCACACCGGGGCGCCCGGCGTGCGCATGCGGATGCCGGCGAGGTCTTCCGGCCCCTTCACCGACTTGTTGGTCAGCAGGTGGCGTTCGCCCTGCCACCAGTTGAAGGACAGCACCTGATGGCCCGACGCCTTGCGCAGCTTGTCCGACCACTGGTCGAACATCGGCGAGGTGACGACCTTGCGGATGCCGTCGTAGCCCTGGGCGAGGTACGGGCCGCCCAGGACGCCGAACTCCTTCACGAAGACGGCGAGCCGCCCGCCGTCCACGACGACCGCGACTCCGGCCCCGGCACGGGCCTGCTCCAGCACGTCCTCGTCCTTGCCGAGCTGCGAGCCGGGGAACAGGCGGACGGCCATCTTGCCGCCGGACCGCGCCTCGACGTTCTTCTTGAACTCCTCCAGCCCCTTGTAGAGCGGGTCCTGCTGGGCCAGCGCCGTGTTGACGCTGAGCGTGTAATCGGCGGCCAGCGCGCCGCCGGCCACGGTGGCCAGCGCAAAGCCGAGGGCGGCCACGCGCCACGTGCGGGTGATGATGCTCATGTTTCCTCCCTTTGAGGACAACGCCCCTTGCACGGAGGCGATTGTTCGGTACGCGACTGGTATGGTAGTATACAAGAATGGTGTTGTCCATGGGCTTGCGAACGGTGCAGGATGAATCCGCCGCACAGGATCGTCCGGGCGGGCACCGGCGGGGCGGACGGAGAAAAGAAGGGATTGGGGGGAGCATGTTGAGGAGGATCGAACCGGATTCGACGGAGCCTGTGGCACGCCGCGTCTTTCGGGAATTGCGCCACGCCATCGTGACGATGCAGTTCCAGCCCGGCCAGCCGCTGTCCGAGCAGGAGGTCGCCGGCCAGCTCGGGGTCAGCCGCCAGCCGGTGCGCGAGGCCTTCATCAAGCTGAGCGAATCCGGGCTGGTCGTCATCCGCCCGCAGCGCGGCACCTTCGTCGTGAAGATCTTGGCCAAACAGGTGATGGACGCCCGCTTCGTCCGCGAGGCGGTGGAGTTGGCCGTGGCCCGCAAGGCCGGCGAGGGGTTGCCCGCCCGCGCCGTCGCGGAACTGGAGGCCAACCTGAAGGCGCAGCGCGAAGCCGCCCAGAGCACCAACCCGGCGGCCTTCCTGGAACTGGACGAAGCCTTCCACCGCACCATCGCGCTGGGGGTCGACTGCGAGTACGCCTGGCGGGTGGTGGAGGAAACCAAGGCCCAGATGGACCGCGTGCGCTACCTCAGCCTGCCGCAGGCGACCCCGCTGGACCGGCTGATCACCCAGCACGAGCAGATCGTCGAGGGCATCCGGGCGCGCTGTCCCGACGCCGCCGAGGCCGCCATGCGCGTGCATCTGCGCGAGATCCTGAATTCCCTGCCCGAACTGGCCCAGCGCTTCCCCGACCTGTTCGACAGCGATTCCGCTCCGGCCGAACCGATCGCCGAATCCGCATGAACACAGGGATCGCAGCGCTGCAAGATATCTCATAGCAGCGCTGTGAAGAGCGCTGCGAATACTTCTGTTCAACAAGGCTACGACTTATAACAGCGCTATGTTGCGCTGCAATATCGATATGGAAGGCATGCGGATTGCGCGGTTTGTCTTTGCCGCGCGCGGTGCGAGCATTGGCTCAACCCAACAACGGGGCTTGCCCCACCGCCCGCCAAAGCCAATCGGAGCCTTGCCATGAAGACCCACATCATCGCCCGCCTCGTCATCGTCAGCGGCTTCGCCCTCGCCTCCCTGCTGACCGCCGCCATCCAGTAAACCGCCCCTTCCACATGACAAAAGGGCCGCGCGGCCGGGGTCTTCCCGGATCGCGCGGCCCGATGGTGTGAGACGAGAGGGGACGCCGGGGTCAGTCGGCGTGGGCGCCGCTCGGCACCGCCGGAGGCGTGACCTTGTTCCGGCCCCACTGGCCGAGAACCACCAGCACCACGATGAAGGCCGTGATGTCGAAGACCGACAGGCAGACGAACAGCGGCTCGTAACCGATCGTGCTGGCGAGCTGGCCGATGACCAGCGAGAAGATCATGCCGCCCATGTAGCCGGCCATGCCGCCGAAGCCGGTCGCGGTGGCGACGTCCTGCTTCTCGAAGGTGTCGGTAACCAGGGCGTAGAGCAGGCTCGACAGCATCTGGTGCGCGAAGGCGCCGACCGAGAACAGGAAGATGGCGGTGATCGGGCTGCTGGTCAGGCCGATCAGGGCCGGGCCGATCATGCACACCGCGCCGATGCCGATGCCGGCGATGCGCGAGTTGACCAGCGACATGCGGAAGCGCTTGGCGAAGAAGGGCGACAGGTAGCCGCTGAGGACGCAGCCGATGTCGGCGAACAGGAAGGGCAGCCAGGCGAACAGCGCGAACTGCTTGATGTCCATGCCGCGCGTGCTGACCATGTAGAGCGGGATCCAGAAGCTGAAGGTCTGCCACGCCGGCTCTGTCAGGAAGCGGGCGGCGGCGATGCCCCAGAACTTGCGCATGGTGACGACGCGCTTCATCGAGGGCTTGGGAAGCTGGACCTGCTCCTGGCCGTCCAGGATGTAGGCGTGCTCCTCCTTGGTCAGGCGCGGGTGGTTTTCCGGGTTGCGGTACAGCGCCAGCCACAGCATCGACAGGCCGACGCCCAGCAGGCCGGTGACGACGAAGGCGATCTGCCAGCTCCAGGTCACGGACAGCCAGATCACCAGCGGCGGGGCGATCATGGCGCCGACGGAGCTGCCAGTGTTGAACCAGCCCGTGGCGATGGAGCGCTCCTTGGCCGGGAACCACAGGGTGGCGGTCTTGGCGCCCGATGGCATGGCCGCCGCCTCGCTGACGCCCAGCAAGCCGCGGAAGAAGGCCATCGATTGCCAGCCGCCGGAGAAGGCGTGCAAGGCCGCGGCACTGCCCCAGACGAAGGCGAACATCGCGTAGCCGAACTTCAGGCCGATGAGGTCCGTCACATAGCCGGCGATCGGCTGCATCAGGCTGTAGCAGAGCTGGAACACGCTGACGATGTAGGAATACTGCTCCGTCGTGAAATGCAGTTCCTCCTTGAGCATCGGCGCCAGAATGCCCAGCGTGTTGCGGTCGATGTAGTTGATGATCGTTCCCAGCATGATGAGCGCCAGGACCTTCCATCTCAGGCCACGCACTAACTTCATGAGTTCCTCACTTGCCTGTTCATCGGCAGGCATGGGCGCACGCCTTTCCCTTCCGGGAAACTTCTGGCGATTGCAATTATTGGATGGGGCCCAGGGCTTGAACGCTGATACGCGGTGGGCTCCGCATATGCGGCATATATTAATATATCAGTTTAACGCGCAAGCGCTAACTCGGGCGGCGCGCCGCGCCCGACAATATGTCGCATACCAAATGGCAGAAAAAGCAAAGGGCGCGGTCCTTTCCGGCGCCGCGCCCCTGTTCCCCAACCCGTTGACCGGGAATTAGAATTGGCTTTCCGCCACTTTCCGGACCAGGAAGTCGCGGAAGACCGCGATGCGCTTGGAGTGGCGCAACTCCTCCGGATAGACGAAGAAGGCGTCCACCTTCGACCCGGACTGGTCCGGCAGCACCCGCACAATATCGCCAAGCCCGGCCACCAGATAATCGGGCAGCGCGCCGACGCCCAGCCCGCTCTCCACCGCGCGGAAGATCGCGTACAGGTTGTTGACCTGAAGGACGGTCCGGTCGCGAGCCACCGCATCGGTCACCAGATCGCGCAGCCAATGGGTGTTGGCGAAGGGCGGGCGCAATTCCTGAGGATAGGTCACCAGATCGTGGGAGGCGAGATCGGCCACCGTCTGCGGCTCCCCCTTCCGGTCCAGGTACCGGCGGTGCGCGTAGAGGTGCGAGCGGAAGGTCATCAGATGCCGCTGGATCAGGTCCGGCTGGCGCGGCGGGCTGACGCGGATCGCCACGTCGGCCTCGCGCATGCCCAGGTCCAGTTCCGTGTCGGTGATCAGCAAGGTGAGTTGGATGTCCGGATAGAGCGCCAGGAACTCCCCGATGCGCGGAGTCAGCCATGTCGAGCCGAAGGCCGCCGTGGCCGTCACCTTCAACGGTCCCTTGGCGGCGTCCTTGCTCTCGCTCAGCATCGCCTGGGTCATCGACAGCTTCGCGAAGATGTCGCGCGCCGCGTGATTCAGCAACTCGCCCTGCTCGGTCAGGATCAGGCCGCGGGCGTGCCGGTGGAACAATGGAACCCCAAGGCTGTCCTCCAGCGCGCTGATCTGCCGGCTGACCGCCGATTGGCTGAGGTTGAGGGCCTCGCCCGCGTGGGTGAAGCTGCCGGCCTCGGCCACAGCGTGGAACACCCGCAACTTGTCCCAGTCCATCATCCCGTCCTGCTTCCCGATGCCTTTGCCTGTCGGTCGGGGTCCGTCAGCGGAAGAGATCGCCGCGCGCCCCTGTTCCAACACTCTTTATGGCAAAACGCGGCCCAGGTCTTCCATTGCGAACGTCATCCGCGGTCCGGACGACGGGATGCCGAACGCGTTGGCAGCGGGAATACGGCGGGCAGGCGCCGGTTGTCACAGCGGGGCACCGCTCACATGGACGCGATGTCCCTTTTCGCCGTGTCCGTCAGGAGCTGATCGAAGCTCTCGGACTTGAAGCCCAGAGCGCTGAGCTTGTCCCCCGCCCCGCGTTCCGAGTCGGTCCGCGCCATCTTGTTCAAGGCGAATTCCGCCGTCAGCTTCACGGTGGTCGCGCCTTCGTCCGCTTGCCGCATCAGCGAGCTGCGTTCCCACATCGCGACTCGCAGTTGGTTCTTGAGGGCCACGGCCTGATCCATGCGTGACGCCGAATCTGGAATTTTATCGATGGCGGACATCCGTGCCTCAATGCTTTCCGAAAGCGTTCTGATCTTTTTCTGCCTTTCGGTTTCCTGTCCGACGCCCGCTTCGACGGCGCTCTTCCAGAAGGTCTGGCTGCGCGATTCCTTCAGTTTCCCCGAAAGCGCATCGTTCATTTCGTCGGCCGACATCTGGCCGGACGAAACGAAGAGACCCAATGCGCTTCGGTCGTCAGCCGACAACTTGCCGAACAACGAAAGCGCGTCGCCCTTCAAGGCCGAAGCCAGCGGGCTCAAAGCCACATGGTCGGCCTTCCCGCTGCCGTTGCTGGCCTCGTCCTCCTTGGTCCGGCTCACCGGCGGCTTGGAGGGCATCGTCGGATGTGCCGGCGCTGAAGGGATCGCGCCGCTCAAGGAAATGTTCGACATCCTGCACCCATCAAGCCGCAGCCTTGAAATCGAAGGAAATGATAGGATCACTCATGAAATTGATCAACATCATAGAATATAGTTAGAAACCTAATCAATAGTCTTGGCATGAATGCTTAGATCTCTATGCATTCATGACTGTCCTGGTCACTCCGCCAGATGGCCCAGCGGCAGCGCCGTGCGGTAGCGCACCTGCTTCAATGCGAAGCTGGAGCGGATGTTGGCGACCCCGGAAATCCGTGTCAGATGCTCCTTCAGAAAGCGTTCGTAGCTGGCGAGGTCGGGGACAACCACGCGCAGCAGGTAATCGGCGTCCCCGGTCATCAGATAGCATTCCATCACCTCCGGCAGCGCCATCACGGCGGCCTCGAAGGCGTCGATCCGCTCCTCCACCTGCCGTTCCAGGCTGACGCTGACGAAGACGTTCACCGGCAGATCGACCGCGGCGGGGTCGACCAGGGCGACGTGACGGGTGATGACGCCCGCCTCTTCCAGCGCCTTGACCCGGCGCAGGCAGGGGGACGGCGACAGGCCGACGCGCTCCGCCAGGTCGTTGTTGGGCATCCGCCCGTCCTGCTGGAGCAGGGCCAGGATCTTCCGGTCAATGCGGTCAAGTTTGATTTTTGGCATTTCATGCTGCCATCAGTTGCTTCGCGCAATCTGATGCTAAACCGGTAGCGTTTCCGGCACCACTTTGCAAACTCCTGCCGCGGCACAAATGATAGGCTTCACCGATCATCGACCGCCATTCCATCAAAAATGGAAGATTGAAGGGGAACAGACATGGACGCGACCGTTCCGAACCACGCCGACCTCGCCTGCCTGCGCGAGCTGGAGCGCAAGGTTCTCTGGCTCGCGTCCTGGACGATCCACAACGCCAACCACGTCCGCCCCAACCAGGACGGGCTGAAGATCGGCGGGCATCAGGCGTCCTCGGCCTCGCTGGCGACGATCATGACGGCGCTCTATTTCCAGGCTCTGCGCCCGGAGGACCGGGTGGCGGTGAAGCCGCACGCCAGCCCGATCTTCCACGCCATCCAGTATCTGCTGGGCAACCAGACGCGTGAGAAGCTGGAGAATTTCCGCGGTTTCAAGGGCGCCCAGTCCTACCCGTCGCGGACCAAGGACGTGGACGACGTGGACTTCTCCACCGGCTCGGTCGGGCTGGGGGTGGCGCAGACGCTCTTCGCCTCGCTGGTGCAGGACTATGTGAAGGCCAAGGGCTGGGCGAAGGACCGGCCGGAAGGGCGCATGGTGTCGCTGGTCGGCGACGCTGAGATGGACGAGGGCAACATCTTCGAAGCCCTTCAGGAAGGTTGGAAGCACGGGCTGCGCAACACTTGGTGGATCGTCGACTACAACCGACAGAGCCTCGACGCGGTGATCCGCGAGGGGCTGTGGGAACGGCTGGAGAACATCTTCCGCGCCTTCGGCTGGGACGTGGTGATCCTGAAATACGGCGCCCTGATGCAGGCGGCCTTCCAGGAGGAGGGCGGCCAGCGCCTGCGCGACTGGATCGACCGGTGCCCGAACCAGCTCTATTCCGCGCTGACCTACCAGGGCGGGGCGGCGTGGCGGAAGCGGCTGCTCGACGACCTGGGCGATCAGGGGCCGGTGACCCGGTTGATCGAGCGCCGCAGCGACGAGGAACTGGCCCTTCTGATGGGCAATCTCGGCGGCCACGACCTGCCCTCGCTGCTCGACGCCTTCGCCCAGGCGCGCACGCACGACCGGCCGGTCTGCTTCATCGCCTACACGATCAAGGGAGCCGGGCTGCCGCTGGCCGGGCACAAGGACAACCATTCCGGCCTGATGACCCCGGCGCAGATGGAGGCGTTCCGCGCCGCCAACGCCGTCCGTCCGGGCCACGAGTGGGACCGCTTCGAAGGCTTGAACCTGCCGGCGGCGGAGCTGGACGCCTTCCTGGCGCGCGTGCCCTTCGCGGCCAAGGGGCGCCGCCGCCATGGGGCTGCGGCGGTGCCGGTGCCGGCGGCGCTGATGGCACCGGCGCAGAAGGCGCTGTCCACACAGGCGGCCTTCGGCCTGATCCTGAACGAGCTGGGGCGCGAGCGGACGGAACTGGCGGAGCGCATCGTGACGACCGCGCCGGACGTGACGGTGTCCACCAACCTCGGCGCCTGGGTGAACCGCCGCGGCCTGTTCGCCAAGAGCGCCCTGGCCGACCTGTTCAAGAAGGAGCGCATCCCCTCCACCTACACGTGGGACTTCTCCCCCGACGGTCAGCATTTCGAGCTGGGCATCGCCGAATCCAACCTGTTCATCCTGCTGTCGGCGCTGGGCCTGTCGCATTCCCTGTTCGGGGAGCGGCTGCTGCCCATCGGCACCGTCTACGACCCCTTCGTCATGCGGGCGGCGGACCAGATGAACTACGCCTGCTATCAGGACGCCCGGTTCCTGCTGGTGGCGACGCCGTCCGGCGTGACGCTGGCCCCGGAGGGCGGGGCGCACCAGTCCATCGCAACGCCGCTGGTCGGTATGGCCCAGGATGGGCTGGCCTGCTTCGAACCGGCCTTCGCCGACGAGCTGGCCGTTACCATGCGCTGGGCCTTCGACTACATGCAGCGGGAGGGCGAGGGCGAGGGCGAGCCGGACGAGCGCAACTGGCTGCGCGACGAGACCGGCGGCTCGGTCTATCTGCGCCTGTCCTCGCGCGTGCTGGAGCAGCCGGTCCGGACCATGGACGCGGAACTGGAGAGCGGCGTCGTTCAGGGCGCCTACTGGCTGCGCCGTCCCGGCCCGAACGCCCAGGTGGTGGTCGCCTACAGCGGCGTGGTGGCGCCGGAGGCCATCGAGGCGGTGGGCATGCTCGGCGAGGACCGCCGCGACGTCGGGCTGCTGGCCGTCACCTCCGCCGACCGGCTGCACGCCGGCTGGAGCGCCGCGCAGCGGGCGCGCGAGCGCGGCAAGCCCCACGCGCGCTCCCACGTCGAACGGCTGCTGGAGGGCGTGCCGCCCCATTGCGCGCTGGTGACGGTTCAGGACGGGCATCCGGCGGGGCTGGGCTGGCTCGGCTCGGTCCACGGCCACCGCACGCGGGCGCTGGGGGTCGAGCATTTCGGGCAGACCGGCACCATCGCCGACCTCTACCGCCATCACGGCATCGACGCCCAGGCCATCGTCCGCGCCGCGGAAGCCCTCTCCCCCGGCCGCCCGGTCCGCTATTTGAAGGCGGTGTAGCCTCGGATCGAGCGCCGGCGGCGCCCGTGCCGTGAAAACCGTCGAGCGTAACGCCTGATGCGCCGGGCTTTACGCTCGACGATATGGAAGGCCGCGGCACGAGCCGGAGGCTTGCACGATGACCTGAGCGCTCTTCGCGACCCACCGCGCCGGCGGCCTCGCGGTTGGCCTCGCGGTTGGCCTCGCTGTTGGCTGTGCGATTCCCAGGCGTTCGCTGCGGGATCTCCGCCGCGAACGGATTCGTCCGGTGCGCAATAACAATCCCCAATCATCAGAAACAAAGACGCCAGATAGACGCGTCAAATTGACGCTTTCCATTAGTTAGATAACTAATCGCACCTCATGCAAGACATATCAACGGCTTCCGTCGTTGACGTATAGCTAATTTGCATTCCACCGAATGCATTTGATATCTAACTTATACAGGAGTAATCAGTTTCAAAATTCAGTCAATTGACTTCAATTCACGCCGGTGGCGAAAAATATATGCCGTATACGGCCAATGATTTGGAGAAACTTGCGATGACGACTTGGTACGGAACGTCCGGAAACGATATTTATGACGCTCCTTCGGGCCCGAACATGCTGTTCGGACAAGGGGGGAATGACGACATCCTCGGAAACACCGACGCCGACTATATTGATGGTGGCGACGGCAACGACACGCTGTACGGCAGCTTCGGAAACGACAGCCTGTACGGCGGCAATGGGGCCGACACTCTGTACGGCAACGACAACAACGACCTGCTGAGCGGCGAGGCGGGGAACGATTTCCTCTACGGCGGGAACAACAACGACACGCTGTACGGCGGGGCCGGCAACGATACGCTGTTCGGGGATTACGGGTCAGATGTCGGCCTGGACGTTCTGGCGGGTGGGGCCGGCAACGATGTCCTCTACGGCGGCTACGACAGCGACAACTACCTCTACACCTGCAATTCCGACGGCATCGATCTCATTTCGGATTCGCACGGGGATTACGACCGGCTTCGCATGAACGGCCCCACGGCGCCCAACCAGCTCGAATATTACCGGGCCAGCACCTTCGGCGGCGATTCCAACGACCTTCTGTTCTTCACCAAGGCCGACGCCGCCGATGGCACCATCAGCGAGTACATCATCATCGATGACTTCTGGAACGGCAGCGCCGCCGGCGCCGGCCGGATCGAGTATTTGAACCTCAGCGGCACGGATTACTGGTTCAACGACGTCGTCTGGGGTCTGTAAGGTCCTCGGAGGGCTGGGTCGGCCCCAGCCCTCCTTCCAACAGGCCCATGACGTCGCACGCCGCGCGACACCACATAAGGAGTCTGTCGAACAACGGTCACAGCGCGAGGCGAGGTCGGGATGAGCTGGTCGATCCCCATCGGCACCGTAAAGGGCACGGTGATCCGCATCCACGTCACCTTCTTCCTGTTCCTGTTGTGGATCGGCGCCGCATACCACGCGCAGGGCGGCTGGCCGGCGGCGCTGGAGGGGGTGGTCTTCCTCGCGCTGCTGTTCCTCTGCGTGTTGCTGCACGAGTTCGGCCACGTCTTCGCCGCCCGGCGCTACGGCGTCCGCACGCCGGACATCACCCTGCTGCCCATCGGCGGGGTGGCCCGTCTGGAGCGGTTGCCGGAGAAGCCGTCGCAGGAGCTGGTGGTGGCGCTGGCCGGACCGGCGGTCAATCTTGTGATCGCGGCGCTGCTCTATGCGGCGCTCGGCGGCTTCGTGCCGGCGGAAGCGGCGGAGGTGCGGAACGCCGGGATCGACGTGCTGTCGCGGCTGGCCGTGGTCAACCTGTTCCTGGCGCTGTTCAACCTGATCCCGGCCTTCCCCATGGACGGCGGGCGCGTGCTGCGGGCGGTGCTGGCGAGCCGCATGGGCTATGTCCGCGGCACCCAGGTGGCGGCCTCCGTCGGGCAGGCGGTGGCCATCGGTCTGGGGCTGCTCGGGCTGTTCGGCAACCCGATGCTGCTGTTCATCGCGCTGTTCGTCTATCTGGGCGCCTCGTCGGAGGCCCACGCGGTGCAGATGCGCGAGATCACCCACGGCGTGGTCGTGTCCGACGCCATGGTCACCCGCTTCGAGACGCTGCCGCCCTCCGGCGTGCTGGAGGACGCCGTGCAATGCCTGATCCGCACGACCCAGCACGAGTTTCCCGTGGTGGACGGGGCCGGCACGCTGCGCGGCGTGCTGACCCGCGACGACCTGATCCGCGCCCTGCGCGACCGCGGTCCGGACACGCCGGTGCTGGAGGTGATGCGCCCCGACATTCCGGTGATCCACCGGCACGGCAAGCTGGAGGAAGCGCTGCGGCTGATGCAGGAGAAGAGCCTGCCCGCGGTCGGCGTCGATGACGGGAACGGGCGGCTGGTCGGGCTGGTGACGCCGGAAAATGTGGGGGAGATGATGATGGTCCAGGCCGCCCGGCACGCCCTTCGCCGCTGACCACCTCCCCCTTCCGTTGCGCGGCCTCTCCCTTCGGGAACAAGCGGGGGCCGGGGTCATTGTGCTAGGACAGCGGATGCCCCCACACCGGAAGGGAGGATGACATGGCGATGCGCTCCACGCGCCGGGCGGCGCTGGCTCTGGCCGGGTTCGCCGGGATGACCGCGGCCATGGCGGGGCGGAAGGCCGCGGCGGACCAGCCCGGCGTTCACCGCGTCGCCATCCAGGTCAGCAGCAACGACCCGGCGCTGATGAACATGGCGCTGAACAACGTCAAGAACATTATCGAATACTACAAGAACATCGGCGAACCGGTGGAGGTCGAGCTGGTCACCTTCGGCCCCGGCCTGCACATGCTGCGCGCCGACCGTTCGCCGGTGAAGGATCGGCTGGCGTCGCTGAAAGGCAGCCTGCCGACCCTGACCTACTCCGCCTGCGAGAACACCCGCAACGGCATGATCCGCGTCGAACAGGGCGATGTCCCCATGGTGCCGGAAGCCAAGCTGGTGCCCTCCGGCGTCGTCCGACTGATGCAGCTTCAGGAGGAGGGCTGGTCCTACCTTCGCCCGTAACCGGGCGCCCTACTCCGCCGCGATGTCATTCAGCAGGGCGGCCGTCACCGGCCCCACGGTCCCGGCGCCGATGGCCTGCCCGTCGACGCGCAGCAGGGGGCGTACGCCAAGGCTGTTGGTCAGGAAGGCTTCCCCGCCCCCCAGCAGATCGGCAACGGAAAGCGGCGCCTCACTGGCATCGCCCCGCTCCAGGATCAGGGCGCGGCGGATGCCCGGCAGCGCGCCCTCGGCGACCGGCGGGGTCAGCGGGCGCCCATCGCGAACGATGAACAGATTCGCCACGCTGGACTCGGCCAGACGGCCCGCGCTGTTGAGCAGGAGCGCCTCCCCCGCGCCGCGCGTCGCCGCCTCCTGCCGGGCGAGGATGGAGTCCAGGTAGTTCAGCGACTTCACGCGCGACAGCGGCGAATGCTCGTTGCGCCGGGTGATGCGGGCGATGACCGCCTCCACCGGGCCGGCGGGCGGCGGAGCGGGCCCCAGCGTCATCAGCAGAGTCGGCACGGCGTCCGCTGGCGGCAGCACGCCGCGCGCTCCGGCGCCCCGCGTCAGCGTGATCCGCAACACGCCCGTCGCCCGGCCCTGCGCCGCGATCAGCGCTTTGATGGCGTCGGCCAGCACTGCAGCGCCGTGGGGAAGCGGCAGGCCGAGCAGCGCCGCGCTGTCCGCCAACCGTGTGAGATGCCGGTCGAGATGGCGGGCGGTGCCGCCGGCCACGCGGATCGTCTCGAACAGCCCGTCGCCCAGCGTGAAGCCACGGTCCGCCGGGTCGATGCGGGCCTCGTCCGCCGGCAGCAAGCGCCCGTTCAGCCAGACCACGTTCATCCCTGAGCCTCCCCCAGCGCGCGGAGCTGGGCGCGGATCTTGACCATCATCTCCTCATGCTCGTCCGCCGGGTCGGAATCGGCGACGATGCCGCCGCCGGCCTGGGCGATCACCGTATCCGATGTGATCGACAGGGTGCGGATGACGATGCTGCTGTCCATCGCGCCGTCGAAGCCGAGCCAGGCGACGGAGCCGCAATAGGCGCCGCGCCGCGCCACCTCCAGTTCGTCGATGATCTGCATGGCGCGGATCTTCGGCGCCCCGGTGATCGAGCCGCCGGGCAGCGCCGCCCGCAGCAGGTCCACCGGCCCCAGGCCGGGGCGCAGCCGTGCCGTGACGACCGAGACGAGGTGATGCACGCTGGCGAAGCTCTCCAGCCCGTAGAGCGTCGGCACCCGGACGCTGCCGATCCGCGACACCCGGCCGAGGTCGTTGCGCAGCAGGTCGGTGATCATCAGGTTTTCCGCCCGGTCCTTGACGCTGGCCACCAGCTCCGCGGCGGCGGCGGCGTCCGCGGCGGGATCGGCGTAGCGCGGGCGGGTGCCCTTGATCGGGCGCGTCTCCACCTCCCCCGCGGCGCTGAGACGGATGAAGCGCTCCGGTGAGGCGCTGGCGATGCGCAGGCGCGGGCCGCAGTCGAGATAGGCGGCGAAGGGCGCCGGGCTGATCGCGCGCAGCCGCCGGTACAGCGCGTAGGCGTCCAGCCCGCAGCACCGCTCGGCCAGGAAGCGCTGCGTGAAGTTGGCCTGATAGATGTCGCCGGCCCGGATGTACTCCAGCACCCGCTCCACCCGCGCCAGATAGTCGTCGCGCTCCAGCTCGCTCCGCCAGGGGGCGGCCGGGACGGGGCCGAGGGGGGACGCTCCGCCGCCCTCCAGCCGCGCCGCCAGGGCACGGGCGCGGCCCTCGGCCTCCGGGCGGGCGGCGATCACCCAGGCGCGGCGCTCCGCATGGTCGAAGGCGGCCACCGCGTCATAGAAGCCGAAAGCCATCTCCGGCTGGCCGCCGGGGTTGGCGTGGCGCGAGCGGATGCGCTCCAGCCGCAGCCCCGCCTCGTAGCCGATAAAACCGACCGCCCCGCCGCAGAAGGGTGCCGGTCCCGGTGGGCCTTCGGGCCGGGCATGGCGCGCCAGTTCCGCCGCCAACAGGGCGAAGGGGTCGCCGTCCACCGGCCGGCCGTCGAGATGCGCCCGCCCATCCAGCGACTCCAGCGTGCGGAAGGGCTCCGCCGCGATGTAGCTGTAGCGGCCATGGGCCGGGTGCGCGGCGGCGCTGTCGAGCAGCATCGACCAGGGCTGTCCGGACAGGGCGCGGAAGGCCTCCGCCGGATCGGCGCATGACAAGGGGATCGCCAGCATGGCGGCTCAGCTTCCTGTAAGACCGGCCTTCACATGAGAATGGTGGCGCCGCCGTCCACCACCAACACATGCCCATTGACGTAGGACGCGGCGGGGGAGGCCAGGAAGACCGCGGCCCCGGCGATCTCCTCCGGTCGGCCCCAGCGGCCGATCGGGGTGCGTCCCTCGAAATAGGCGGACAGCGCCGGGTTGCCGGTGATGCCGGCGTTGGTCTCCGTCGCGAAGAAGCCCGGCGCGATGGCGTTGCTGGTCAGGCCCTTGCCGCCATATTCGGCGGCGAGCGCCCGCACCATGCCGGCCAGCCCGGCCTTGGCGGCGGCGTAGACCGCGTCGTTGGCGCGGGCGATCTGCCCGGAGATGGAGGTCACCGTGATCAGCCGCCCGAAGCCCTGGGGCAGCATCAGCCGCGCCGCCTCCCGCGCCAGGATCAGACCGGCGGCCAGATCGACGTTGAGCAGCTCGCTGATCTCCTCATCCGCGAAGTCGGTCAGCGGCTTGCGGTTGCGCTGCCCGACATTCTGGACCAGCATGTCCAGCCGCCCGTGATCCCGGTCGATCCGCGCGAAGGCGTCCCGCACCGCCTCCCGGTCGGCCACGTCGAAGGCCAGCACCGAGGCCCGCCCGCCAGCCGCCGCGATGGCCTCGGCCAACGGCTCCAGCCGCGCGGCGTCGCGCCCGTTCAGCAGCACATGGGCGCCGGACCCGGCCATGGCGCGGGCGATTTCCAGACCCAGCCCGCGCCCGGACCCGGTGACCAGCGCCACCCGTCCTTCCAGCGAGAACTGCGACAGATACGGGAGATGCGGAGCGGTCATGGTCACCGATGCGGAGAGCGTGGACGGTCTTGCAGATTTAGCAGATGCCCCGCCGGATGGCACCCCGTTAGGGCATCAGGCACGGGGAAGGAATTCCACCGTTTCCGCGACGGTCCAGCCGTCCGCCCGCACCAGCCGCCCGATGCGCCCGTACAGCGTGGCGCCAGGGGACACGCGCCCCTCCGCAGCCCAGACGTCGGCGGCCGGCACGGTCAGCAGGCCCAGCACCTCCACCGAGAAGGCGACCCCGTTGCGCGCCAGCAGGCGCCCAAAGGGCTCCGTTCCCTCCTGAAGCTGTTCGGCGAAGGCCGCGGGAAAGCCGTCGAGCGCGATGCGGATGCTCGCCAGCTCAACCGGCAGCGCGTCCGGCCCGACGGTCAGCACGATGTCGCGCAGCAGCGCCGCCCCGCCCGGCTCCGTCCGTTGGCGCAGCACCCGCACGCCCACCGGCTCGCCCCACCGCTCCGACAGGACGGCGGTCATGCCGCGGTCGTGGTCGAGCAGCGCCCGATAAGGCGCCGGGACCGCGGCGGCGGGCAGCGTGGACAGCGCCCGTGCTTCAGCCCCCCATCCCACCGTCAGAGCCCGCGCGCGCGCCAGGACGGAACCGGACTCGTCCACGGACGAACAGCCGGCGGCGGAGGCGGACGAAAAGGAAGGCTTCATTCGAAATCGCGGTTCTGCGGAAGGATGCGGGCGAAAGGACTTGGCCGCTCCCGGCTGGGACGGCGGCCACGGGCCGGCATTCTAGGAACGCGCCCCGCCGACCGCAATGCCGAAGGCGCGCATCCCTGCGTCGTGTCCTCCGTTGCCCCCACACGGAAAAGGGTCGCCGCCCGCAGCCCTGCCCCGCGCCGCCGGCCTCTTGCGCTGGCCACACGCTGCATTAGATCACGCTCATAAAGATGCCCGTCCTGGAGGGAAGCCGCGCCATGTCCGACCTACTGCACGTCGCCTGCCCAAGCTGCGACACCCTGAACCGCATGCCGCGCGGACGCCTGGAGCAGCCCGGCGCCGGCAAATGCGGCCGTTGCGGCAAGCCGCTGTTCCAGGGAAAGCCCATCGCGCTCACCGCCGCCCGCTTCGCCGCCCAGGCGGAGCGCAGCGACCTGCCGCTGCTCATCGACTTCTGGGCGGAGTGGTGCGGGCCGTGCCGGATGATGGCACCGGTCTTCGAGCAGGCCGCCGGCCAGTTGGAACCCCACGTCCGCCTCGCCAAGGTCGACACCGAGACCGCCCCCGATCTCGCCGCCCGCTTCGGCGTGCGCAGCATCCCGACCCTCGTCCTGGTCCACCATGGGCGCGAGGTGGCGCGCACCGCCGGAGCGATGCCGCTGCCAGCCCTGCTCGGCTGGGTGCGGCAGGCGATGGCAGCCGTCTGACCTTTATTCCGCTTCCAGAAGCAGCCGGGTCAGGTCGGAGACGGAGGCGACCTCCAGCTTGTCCATGACGTTGTGGCGGTGCACCTCCACCGTCTTCAGGCTGAGGTTGATCTCCGCCGCGATGACCTTGTTCGGCTTGCCCTGAACCACCAGATCGGCGACCTGCCGCTCCCGCGGGGTCAGGCGGGCCAGCAGGGCGCGGACATGGGCCTTGCGCGCCTGGGCCTCCCACGCCCGCCGGGATTTTTCCAGCGCCTCGTGCACCCGGTCGAGGAGAAGCTGGTCGTTGAAGGGCTTCTCGATGACATCCACCGCCCCGGCGCGGAAGGCGCGGGCGGCCATCGGCACGTCGCCGTGGCCGGTGATGACCACGACGGCCAGGACGGAGCCGGCACGGGCCAGCGTGTCCTGCAGCTCCAGCCCGCTCATTCCCGGCATCCGCACGTCGGTGACGAGGCAGCCGGGCCGGTCGGCGCGGACGGCGCGCAGGAACTCCTCGCCGGAGCCGAAGGACTCCACCGCCACGCCCAGCGAGCCGATCAGCCAGCCCAGCGAATGGCGCATCGCCGGATCGTCGTCCACCACGTAAACGGTGCGGGCCGCGTCAGCCTGCATCGACCTTCTCCTCCGCTGCGGGCAGGACGAAGCGCACGACGGTGCCCCCGCCCGGATGATCGGTGGCCCAGAGATGGCCGCCATGGCTTTCCACGATGGTCCGGCAGATCGACAGGCCGAGCCCCATGCCGCCCGGCTTGGTGGTGAAGAAGGGGTCGAACAGGCGCGCCCGCGCGTCCTCCGACAGGCCGTGCCCACGGTCGGCCACGGCGATTTCCACCCGCCCTTCCAAGTCCAGCCCGGTATGCACGGTGACGCCGCATCCCTCCTCCGTCTCGCCGTCCGCCCCACCATCCATCGCGTCCAGCGCGTTCTTGACGAGGTTCAGGACGACCTGCTCGATCTGCACCCAGTCGGCCAGGACCGGCGGCAGGCCGGGGGTCAGGTCGCGGGTCACCGGGATGTCGGCGCTGCGCGCCCGTCCCTCGCAGAGCTGCAGCGCCGCCTCCACCGCGCCGTTGACGTCGGCCGGTTCCAGCTGGACCGCGCGCTTGCGCACGAAATCGCGGATGCGGGCGATGATCTGCCCGGCGCGGTCGGCCTGGGCGGCGATGGCGCGGGACGCCTCGGCGAACTCGGCAGGGCTGCCCACCCCGGCCTCCAGCCGCCGCGTGCAGCCGCGGGCGTAGTTGGCGATGGCGCCCAGCGGCTGGTTCAGCTCATGCGCGATGTTGCTGGCCATCTCGCCGAGAATGGAGAGGCGGGCGACGTGGTCCATCTCCTTCTGCCGTTCCCGCGCGGTGTCCTCGGCGCGGCGGCGCTCGGCCATCTCGCGGCGCAGCTCGCGGTTGGCGGCGCGCAGCTCGGCGGTGCGCACCTTGATGAGATGCTCCACCCGCAGCGAATGGACCGCCCACCACAGCAGAGCGAGCGCCGCCAGCGCCAGCCAGTGCCAATGCTCGCGCGCGAGGTCGAGCAGGGTGACGTCGCGCAGATGCTCGTAGGGGCCGACGCGCAGGCTGCGGAACAGGCCGTGGACCGGCTGGTAGTCCATCGGCACCGTCCAGCCCTCGTAGCCGCCGGCCAGCGCCGCCGGATGGCCGTCGGGCATCTGGAACAGCGCGACCACCACCGCCTTCGCCAGATCCTCCGGCGTGTTGGCCAGCCGGGCGAGCGGCCAGTCGGGGTAGAGGCCGGTGGACAGGGCGCAGCCGAATCCCGGCTCCGTCCGGGCGCCGACGACCTGGAACCCCGCGCGGTCGAGGCGGCCTTCCTCGGCCAGCTCCTCCAGCACGCAGGCGCGCAGAACGCCGGCGTCCACCTCCCCGTCGCGGACGGCGAAGGCGACGCGGTCCACCGGGAAGCCGGAGAAGCGCAGCTCCTTCAGGTCGGCGTAGGGGTCGACCCCGGCCGTCAGCATCGCCCCCCAGGCGATCTGGAAGCCGCCGAAGGCGTCGGGGTCCACCGCCATCACGGACTTGCCCTTGAGGTCGGCCAAGGACTGGATGTCGTCGCGCGCGGCCCGGACGATCAGGGCCGAACCCACCGCCGCCCCCGACACGCCGGAGCGCGAGGAATGGAGCGTGGCGATGCGGGTGACGCCGTGGCGGGCTTCCAACTCCACGTAGTTGCCGGTGTTGGTCAGGACGAAATCGACCCCGCCGGCGGCCACCGCCGCGTCCATGCCCGGCAGGTCGAGCGGCACCATCTCCGCCCCGCGCTGCGGGAAGCGGTCCGCCAGATAGCGGACGGTCGGTTCCCAGACGGCGTTGGCATGGTCGCCGCCACGGTAGGCCAGCACGCCGACGCGGATCGGCGGTTCCGCCGCCCGGGCCGGGGCCACCGCCAGAATCGTCGCGGCCAGCGCGAGCGTCAGGCGAAGCGGTCGGGGCGTGGGGGGCATGACTTCCTTCGGGCAGGGCCGGTGAACGGGAAAAGGCGCGGGGGGCGTCCGCTTCCCCCTCGCGCCGCATACACCCGTGCCCGGCCACTTTCAATCCGTATGGCTCCTTACCCGTCCAGCGTCGCCGACGCCTCCGGCTGCACGCGCGTCAGGCCCAGCAGTTTCAGCGCGTAGCGTTCATAGACCGGCTCGCCGATGCCCTTGCGCACCTTGCGCAGGAAGTAGCGCTCGAAGCCGACCTTGGCGAGATGGACCCAGCGCCCGTGCGACGACCAGTTGACGTTGCGCGGCGGGATCTGCGGCATGGCGACGAAGGCGACTCCGCTGTCCCCGAAATCGGCGAGGCAGAGCGCGTTCCAGGTCGCCTCCTCCGTCGGCGCCTTGCCGTCCAGGACGGCGCGGATGTTGTGGGCGGCGGCGCTCACCATGGTCTCGATCATGTAGCCGGTCTTCGGAACGCCCACCGGGACCGGGGTCTTCTCCACCGGCGGGATGGCGATGCAGACGCCGACCCCGAAGACGTTGCGGAAGGTGGGGTTGCACTGATGCCGGTCGGTCAGCACGAAGCCGCGCGGGTTCACCAGCCCCTCCACCCCGCGCAGGGGGGCGATGCCGCGGAAGGCGGGAAGCATCATGGTCAGGCGGCTGCCCACCATGTGCCGCGCCTTGTCCTTGCCGTCGGCGTCGACCTCCGTGACGTGGACCGTGTCGGGCTCGAAGCGGTCGACGCGGGCGTTGGCGATCCATTGGATGTGCCGTTCGCGCAGCGCCGATTCCAGAAGCCCCTTGGTGTCGCCCACCCCGCCCAGCCCGAGATGCCCGATGTAGGGCTCCGACGTGACGAAGGTCATCGGCGCCTTGTGGCGGATCCTGCGGCGGCGCAGGTCGGCGTCGGCGATCATCGCGAACTCGTAGGCCGGGCCGAAGCAGGAGGCGCCTTGAACCGCCCCGACGACCAGCGGGCCGGGGTTGCGGCAGAAGGCCTCCCACCGCGTCGCCGCCTCCTCCGCATGGTCGACGTGGCAGATGGAGACGGTGTTGGCCTGCGGCCCGAAGCCCTCGATCTCGTCGAAGGCCAGTTCGGGGCCGGTGGCGATGACAAGCTGGTCGTAGCCGAGGCTGGTCCCGTCGCCGAGGTCGAGCGCGTTGTCCTGCGGCCGCAGCGCGCGGCAGCCGGAATGGTTGAAGGCGATGCCCTTGCGGGCGAAGGGCTCGGCCAGCGCGACCGTGATGTCGCCGCGCTTGCGCCAGCCGACCGCCACCCAGGGGTTGGACGGCACGAACTGGAACCGGTCGCTGTTCGACACGACGGTGATCCGGTCGCCGGGCCGCGCCAGATCCCTCAGCTCATAGGCCATCGGAATGCCGCCGATGCCCGCCCCGAGTATGACGATGTGGGCCATATCCGTTTCCTCTCCATGAAGAACCGGGTCTGTTGGGCTGCCCGGTTGTGTGTCCTGGTCGAACGCTCCCCCTTGCCCGGCCCGCGCCTAGCCGAAGGCCATGCCGGGGCGCAGCCCGATCCGCTTCAGGACGATCGCCAGCGGGCAGAAGCCGGTGAAGGCCGCCTGGAGCAGATTGGCCCCGACGAAGGCGGTCAGCCACAGCCACCCCGGCCCGTGAAGCTGGGACAGGGCGAGGCTCAGCAGGATCACGGTCCCGGCGAAAGCCATGACGATGCGGTCGATGCTCATGAGGCGGTCTCCTCCGTGCTGGCCCGACAGGCCGGTGCGGGATGGCGGTTGCGCGATTTCATTCGTTGACACTAATTTAGCAATGTCTAAAATAAGGAGTCAAGACACCCTGAACCTCGTTCCTCCCGTTCGAAGTGGCCCGCCATGCCCCGTTCCCTTCCCTCACGCCCGCCGGCCCGCAAGGCGCTGCTCGCCGTCGCCCTGCTGGCGGTCCTCCTGCCCGTGTCGGCGACGGCGGGCGAGCCCGGCAGCCTGACCGTGCAGCCGCGCCCGGTGGAGGACCTGAAGGCGGTCTTCGCCACCGTGGAAAGCGTGCGCGAGACGCTGGCCCGCACGCGCATCGGCGGCACCGTGGCCGACCTGAAGGCAACGGAGGGCGACAAGGTGACCGTCGGGCAGGTCATCGCCACCGTGCGCGACCCCAAGCTGCCGCTCCAGCTCGCAGCACTCGACGCGCGCATCCGGGCGTTGACGGCGCAGCAGCATCAGGCGGAGCTGGAGCTGGGCCGCGCCCGCCAGCTCCGCGCCAGCGGCACCGGCACGCAGCAGCGGCTGGACGACGCGCAGGCCGCGCTGGACGTCGCCCGCGCCCAGATCGCCGCCATGGAGGCTGAACGCGCGGTCGTCGCCCAGCAATTGCGGGAGGGGGAGGTGCTGGCCCCCGCCGCCGGACGCATCCTTCAGGTCAAGGTGATCGACGGCGCCGTGGTGATGCCGGGCGAGCCGGTCGCCAGCATCGCCACCGACACCTACATCCTGCGGCTGCGCCTGCCGGAGCGGCACGCCCGCTTCCTGAAGGAAGGCGACCCGGTGCTGGTCGGCCAGCGCGGGCTGGCACCGGTGGCCGTCGCCGATCCCGGCGCCACGGCGCTGACGCGCGGCGCCGTCCGGCAGGTCTACCCCGAGATGGCCGGCGGACAAGTGATCGCCGACGCCACGGTCGGCGGCCTCGGTGACTTCTTCGTCGGCGAGCGGGTGCGCGTCTATGTTGCCACCGGCACGCGCGACGCGGTGGTGATTCCGCCGGACTGGCTGCTGCGCCGCTTCGGAACCGATTTCGTCCGGCTGGCCGACGGAAGGGAGGTCCCGGTCCAGGCGGGTGGCGAGATTCCCACGGTCGGCGACCGGCCCGGCGGGCTGGAGATCCTGTCCGGCCTAAAGCCCGGCGACGTGATCGTCCGCCCGGCGGGCTCGTGAGGGGGACGCCATGAGGCTCGGCCTGTCCGGGGTGCTGACGCGGACCTTCATCCGCTCCCCCCTGACCCCGCTGCTGCTGCTCGCCTCGCTGGCGGTCGGCGCCATCGCCCTGCTGTCGCTGCCGCGCGAGGAGGAGCCGCAGATCAGCGTTCCCATGGTCGACATCCTCGTCCAGGCCGACGGGCTGAAGGCCGGCGACGCCGTGGAGCTGGTCACCCGGCCGCTGGAGGAAATCGTCAAGGGCATCGACGGGGTCGAGCACACCTACAGCCAGACCATGGACGACCGCGTGGTGGTCACCGCGCGCTTCCTCGTCGGCACCCCGTCCGACGACGCCATCCTGCGCGTGCACGAGAAGGTGCGGGCCAGCCTGGACCGCATCCCGCTGGGCATCCCGGAACCGCTGATCGTCGGGCGCGGCATCAACGATGTCGCCATCCTGACGCTGACCCTGTCGCCCCGGGCGGAGGCCGCCGGGCGCTGGACCGTCAACGCCCTGCACGGGGTGGCCGACGACCTGCTGGGCCAGCTCACCCAGATCGAGGATGTGGGACGCAGCGTCATCGTCGGCGGCCAGCCCGACCAGATCCGGGTGGAGCCCGACCCGGAGCGGCTGGCGCTCTACGGCGTCACGCTGAACCAGCTCGTCGACAAGGTGAAGAACGCCAACCGCTCCTTCATCGCCGGGTCGCTGCGCAGCGCGGGCGGCAGCCTGCAGGTGGTCGCCGGCCGGACGCTCCAGGGAACGGCGGACATCGGGCTGCTTCTGGTCACCACCCGCGACGGGCGGCCCGTCTACGTCAAGGACGTGGCCGACGTGGTGGCGGGGGCGCGGCCCGGCGAGAGCAGCGCTTGGCATCTGGTGCCGGACGGCAAGGGCGGGCTGGTCCGCACCCCCGCCGTCACCATTGCCATCGCCAAGCGCGCCGGGGCCAACGCCGTCACCATCGCCGACCGCGTGCTGGCGCGCGTCCAGGCCATCCAGGCGGAGGGGCTGCCGAAGGACCTGACGCTGACCGTCACCCGCAACTACGGCGAGACGGCCGACGAGAAGGTGAACGAGCTGCTGTTCCATCTGGCGCTCGCCACCGTCACCATCGTCGGGCTGATCGTGCTCGCCATCGGCTGGCGCGAGGGGCTGGTGACCCTGGTCGTCATCCCGACGACGATCCTGCTGACCCTGTTCGCGTCCTGGCTGATGGGCTACACCATCAACCGGGTCAGCCTGTTCGCCCTGATCTTCTCCATCGGCATCCTGGTCGACGACGCCATCGTCGTGGTGGAGAACATCGACCGCCACTGGTCGATGCGCGACGAGCGGAGCAAGGTCCAGGCCGCTATCGAAGCGGTGGCGGAGGTCGGCAACCCGACCATCGTCGCCACGCTGACGGTCATCGCCGCGCTTTTGCCGATGATGTTCGTGTCCGGCCTGATGGGGCCCTACATGAGCCCGATCCCGGCCAACGCCTCGGCGGCCATGGTCTTCAGCTTCTTCGTCGCCATGGTGCTGACACCCTGGCTGATGGTGACGCTGCGTCCGGGGGAGTCTCCGGCGGGTGGGCACGGCGAGCAGGACGGCGGGCGGCTGGGGCGCCTCTACCGCGCCGCCGCGCGCCCGATCATGCGCAGCAAGCGCCGCGCCTGGATCTTCCTGCTGGCGGTCGGGGTGGCGACGCTCGCCTCGACGGGGCTGTTCTACACCAAGGACGTGGCGGTGAAGCTGCTGCCCTTCGACAACAAGTCGGAGCTTCAGGTGGTGCTCGACCTGCCGCGCGGCGCGGCGCCGGAGGACACGGAGCGCGCCCTGTTCGCCGCCGCGGGAAAAATCGCCGACCTGCCGGAGCTGGCCAGCGTCCAGGCCTATGCCGGGACCGCGGCCCCCTTTAATTTCAACGGTCTGGTCCGGCACTACTACCTGCGCGACCAGCCCGAGCAGGGCGACCTCCAGGTCAACCTCGCCGCCAAGAGCGAGCGGAGCCGCAGCAGCCACGCGGTCGCGCTCGACATCCGGGCGCGGCTGTCGGGCCTGCCCCTGCCCGCCGGGACCGTCCTGAAGGTGGTCGAGGTGCCGCCCGGCCCGCCCGTGCTGTCCACCCTGCTCATGGAGGTCTACGGCCCCGACGCGGAGACCCGGCGCAAGGCGGCGCTGGCGGTGGAGGACGCCTTCCGCCGCGTGGACTTCATCGTCGACGTGGAGAACAGCATCCGCCCGACCGGCGACCGGCTGCGCTTCGCCCTGGACCGCGAGAGCCTGGAGTTCCACGGCGTCGAGGAGCAGGCCGTCTACGACACGCTGCGGGCGCTGACCGGCGGGGTGCCGGTCGGCTACTCGCACCGCGGGGCGGGGCGCACGCCCATCGAGATCGCCGTGCAAATGCCGCGCTCCGGCCTGTTCCTGTCCGAGCGCCTGCTCGCCACCCCGGTTCCGGGGGCGCGCGGCACGGTGGAGCTGGGCGATCTGGTGACGATAGTGCGGGAACCGGCCTCCCACACGCTGTTCCGCCACAACGGGCGCTTCGCGGAGATGGTCATGGCCGATCTGGCCGGTCGGTTCGAAGCGCCGGTCTACGGCATGCTGGCGGTGCGGGAGCGGCTGAAGGCCATCGATTGGGCCGCTGCCGGGCTGGCCGCGGCGCCGGAGATCCGGCTGCACGGCCAGCCCGACGACCAGCGCCGACCCGTCCTGCTGTGGGATGGCGAGTGGGAGATCACCTACGTCACCTTCCGCGACATGGGGGCGGCCTTTGGGGTGGCGATCCTCGGCATCTATCTGCTGGTCGTCGCCCAGTTCGGCAGCTTCAAGCTGCCGCTGGTCATCCTGGTCCCGGTGCCGCTGACGCTGATCGGCATCGTGCTGGGGCATTGGCTGTTCGGGGCGGCCTTCACCGCCACCTCGATGATCGGCTTCATCGCGCTGGCCGGGATCATCGTGCGCAACTCCATCCTGCTGGTGGATTTCATCCGCCATCTGCGGGAGCGCGGGACGCCGCTGCGCGAGGCGGTGCTGGAGGCCGGGGCCATCCGCTTCAAGCCGATCCTGCTGACCGCCGTCGCCGCGATGATCGGCGCCGCCTTCATTCTGACCGACCCGATCTTCCAGGGTCTGGCGATCGCGCTGCTGTTCGGGCTGTTCAGCTCGACCCTTCTGACGGTGCTGGTGATCCCGGCGATCTACATTGTCCTGCGCGGGGACGCCGCCGACCGTCGTGACCGTTCCAACCTCCGGGGATGACCATGCTCAAGACCCTTCTTTCCCGTCTCGGCCTCAACCGGAACGTCAACGCCATGAGCGACCAGATCAAGACCGTCGACGCCGCCACCGTCATGGGCTGGCTGAAGGACGGCTCGGCGGTGATCGTCGATGTCCGCGAACCGCAAGAGCATCGCGCCGGTCACATCCCCGGCGCCACGCTGGTGCCGCTGTCGCAGTTCGATCCGGCCCGCGTGCCGGACGCGACGGGCAAGCATCTCGTCTTCCATTGCCAGAGCGGGCGACGCTGCGGCCCGGCGTCGGCCAGGATGGCGGAAAGTGGCTATACCGGGGACATCCACCGCTTGAGCGGCGGCATGGCCGCCTGGATGGCCGCGTCCGGCCCGGTCGAGCGCTGAGAGAACGATGTCAGGGCATCGGGTCCACGTCGGCCACGCAGCGCGCGCCGACGCAGAACTGGCGGTACAGCTCCAGCAGGATCGGGCGCACCCGGTCCGACCCGATGCGGTAGTGGATGGAGGTGCCGTCCCGCCGGGTGGCGACCAGCCCCTCGTCCCGCAGCTTGGCGAGGTGCTGCGACAGGTTCGACTGCGACAGGCCGAGCCGCCGCGCGAGGTCGCCCACCGGCATCTCCCCGTCCAGCAGGCTGCACAGGATCATCAGCCGGTGGCGACTGGCGATGGACCTCAGGAAAGCTTCCGCCTCGGCGGCCCGCGCCTCCAGCTCGGCAGGGTCGAGCGGCGGTTCGACGAATGGCTCGGTGGCTGGCATGGGCCTCATTCGCCCCATTACATCAGTTGGCTCTAATTTATAGCCTGCTGTCGGGCGATCAAGCGGATTGTGATCCGCCTTCCTGAACCGCGCTTGAACGTCCTGTTCAGCCCAGACTCAGCCGCGCCTTGCCATGATCCCTCCTGACCGGGCGGACCACCCGCCCTTTGCGATGGAGACAGGATCATGAATCGTTCGACCACCCTCCCACTCCTGCCTGCGGCCTTCGCCGCCCTTCTGCTGTCCGGTTCCGCCGACGCCGGCGAGCGCCACCGCAAGGTCCAGACCGCCTCGCCGCAGCCGGTCGCCGAAGTGCTGCGGACCGGGGGCGGCACCGTCTCCGGGTCGGTCGCCGCGGTGGGCGTCAACTGGATGACCGTTCAGGACGACAGCGGCCGGACGGATGTCAGGGTGCGCGGAGCCCTGCCGGAAGGCATTGCGCAAGGCGCCCCCATCACCGTCACCGGACGTGCCCGCAAGGGCGGGCTGATGGCCAGCGAGATCATCCTTGCCGATGGCTCCCTGCACCAGCCGTCCCGCGACCACGACGACGATTGACCGCGGAAAGCGTCCCGCCCCGGGATTAAAAGGCCCTCCCGAAACGAAAACGGAGCAGGAATTCGGGAAAATCCAGTCCACGGGGTGGAGACGTGACGTTCAGCCTGCGCGATCAACTGTCGAATCAACTGCGCTCCCTGCGCCGCTACGCCCTCGCGCTGGCGCGCAACCGCGACGATGCGGAGGATCTCGTGCAGGAGACGCTGGTGCGCGCCATTTCCGGCTCCCGGACCTTCCGGCCGAACGGCGACCTGCGGTCCTGGCTGTTCGGCATCCTGCACAACGTCCACGTCAACGGGGTGCGGCGGGAGCAGGTGCGGGCGCGCGGCGCCTCGACCATCGAGGCCATGACCCACGGGCAGATGCCGCCCAACCAGCCGGACCATGTCGAGCTGATGCGGACCATCGAGGCCTTCGCCACCCTTCCCGACGAGCAGCGCCGCGTCCTCACCCTCGTCGCCGTGGAGGGGATGAGCTACCAGGAGGCTGCCCGCCAGCTGGACATCCCGCTCGGCACGCTGATGTCGCGCCTGGCCCGCGGGCGGGAGGCGCTGCGGGTGGAGATGGGCCACCGGGATCGCGCCCAGACCGCGCTGCGGGCGGTGAGGTGAGCCATGGGCGGTGATCCCATCAGCCTCAACCAGGACGCCGACCTTCACCTCTACATGGACGGCGAGATGGAGCCGGCCCGCCGCGCCGCCTTCGAGGCGCGGCTCGCCGCCAACCCGGCCCTCGCCGCCAAGCTGGACGAATATCGCCACCAGCAGGAGATGCTGAAGCTGGGCCTGGACATGATGGCCGCCGTGTCGGTGCAGGAAACCGAGACGCTGGCCGGGCGCCTGCGCTGGCGTCTTGACATGGACCGCTTCTCCCGGCGGGTCGCCCCGCTGGCCGCCGCGATGCTGCTGGTCATGGGGGGATGGAGCCTGACCGTGTGGGTGCAGTCGGGCGGAGCCGCCGGACCGCAACTGGCCGGCGAGATCGACGACGTCCCGGCCTTCGCCGACGAGGCGGCGGACGCCCATTCCAAGGCCGTCGCGCTCAACACGCTGCAGCCGTCGCCGCCCCAGACGAACGTCACGCCGGTCCCGGCGCAGACCGCCCAGGTGCCGCTGCCGGAGGGCCGCGGCATGACGGTGGCGCTTCCCGCCATCGGTCCGGAACTGACCCTGATCCGGGCCAGCATCGTGCCATGGAACCATGGCACCGCTCTCCAGTTTCTCTACAGGGAGCCGGACGGCGAGCTGCTGACCCTGTTCGTCGCGTCCGGCGAGCCGGCGCAGGACGGCACCCTGCACACCGTCGTGCAGGACAGCCTGCGGCTCGTCTATTGGCGGGCCGGGCTGGTCGCCTACACCATCACCGGCAACAAGGCCGACGGCGATCTGCTGACCGTGGCCAAGAAGATGGCGGACAGCATCCGCCGATCCTGACACCGCACCGCCCTGAAACCTTATCGGGCGGAGCCCCACCAAGCCTGTGGAGCCCAGCCATGAGCCTGTACACCGATCCGGACGAGCGGAACGGCCATCCGCTGGACATGGTCGAAACCTTCGTCGCCCGCGAGCATTGGGAACCGATCCTGCGGCAGGCCGCCTTCAACGGCATGGTGCTGGGCGCGGTCACCCTGCTGCTGGGGCTGGACGCGCTGCCCGGCCTCGCGATCATCCACATCATCACCTTCGCGTCGGGCATGGCCCAGGGCTTCCTGGCGCTGCGCCTGGAGGAGAGCGGGCAGGACGAGGCCGCCGTCGCCGTGGGCCGCCGCTCCATGGCCGCCTTCACGCTGGCCTCGGTCACGCTGCTCCTGATGCCCTTCGCGGCCTGATCCGCGCAGAAGTCACGCGCGGAACCGGCCGTTCCGTGTCATGGTCCCCGTCCCGCCGGGGACCTTCTCCCCGGGTGGGGATTTCAAGCCAGCGAATGGGACAGCCGATGCGGGGCAGGCAGACACGCTCCGGGAGCCGGATGCAGATCCGTGCGCCCTATCTCGACCCGGTGCGTGTGGGGGAAACCTCGGGAAACCTGCGCTGCCGCTGCTGCGGGCGGCCCGACGGGGTCGTCGTGCGCTGCCTGCCCGACGGGCGCTGGTACGACGGGGCGGACGAGACGTGGCGTGACGGGCGCGGGCGCCGCGTGCCCTGGCCGGAGGCCACCGAATACGCCGCCACAACCGACATCCTGGTCAGCGTCGAGGCGCTGCGCATCACCCGCTCGGCCGTCGAGCGGGTCCGCTTGCTGTGCAACCGCTGTCGCCGGCTGGAGGGCGCCGTCCATGGCCGCGCCTGCGCCCGGATCAGCATCCTGCTGCGCCGGGCCATCGGCGACCTGTTCCTGGGCCGCTACGACGATCCCGCCGTCCTCACGGCGCTGATGGATCTGTACCGCAAAGACGGCTGAGCCAACGGTTGCGAATCAGCCGGCGGTGTCCTCGGCCATTCCGCCGTCGAGCCTCGCCGCCAATTCGCGCCGCGCCAGCAGCTCCGGCGCCACCGACGCCGCGGGAACCGTGGCGGGCAGGCGGCCATAGGCACCGATGCCGAAGGCCCCGGCGTCGCCGACGATCCATTCCTCGGCGGGCGGAGATGGGGGCGGAGGCGTTTCGATCTTCCGGAACAGCGCGGCGGCGGAGGCCAGCGCGGAGGAAGCGGTGAGCGGGATCGTGGAATTCGCGCGTTCGGTCCGGCCCTGCATGGCCAGAACCTCATCATGTGCATCGGACATCGGCCTCTCCCTCACCGCGTGACGAAGGGTAACGCTGGAACTGTGGCATGGAAGTCACGCTCCGTCCAATTGCACGAACGGATGAACCGCCGCTTGGACAACAGTCCGCCCCCACCGCCGGTTCATAAGCAATTAGGGGGAATACATTCCGGGAGGAGCCACGCGACCATCCCGGGTGTTCAGCATACCGGATCGCAACGGGGAGAGACGGCGGACGCATGGCGCGGTTTTTGCTGTGGACGGCGGCCCTGCTGCTTTTGGCCGCCATGGGCGGGGCTGCGATGGTGGGAACGGGCGCGGTGACGATTCCCCCCCGCTACGATCCCTGGGCGCCGCTGGACATCGGGGAGGTGCCGAACCTGCTGACCCGCCTCAAGCTGTCCCGGCTGGACGGAGCACCCCGGCAATGCCACGCCGTCCTGGGCGCCGCGGGCCTGCGCTTCAATCCGGTGCCAGACCGGCAAACCGGCGAGGGCTGCGGCCTGACCGACGCGGTGCAGGTCAGCCGCTCGGCGGTGGCCTTCAACAGCGGCTTCACCGTCACCTGCCCGCTCGCCGCCGCCTGGATGCTGTTCGAGACGCACACGCTCCAGCCCGCAGCGCAGCGGCATTTCGGCCAGCCCGTGACGCGGGTGCGGCATCTGGGAAGCTACGCCTGCCGCAACGTCTACGGCCGGGCAGAGGGGCGCCGCAGCGAGCACGCCACCGCCAACGCCCTCGACATCGCCGGTTTCACGCTGGCCGACGGCACCACCATCGCCCTGCCCGGCGACTGGACGCCGGCGGATGGACCGAAGGGCGCCTTCCTGCGCGAGGTGAGCGACGGCGCCTGCGGGTTCTTCCGCGCGGTGCTGGGCCCCGACTACAACGAGGCCCACCGCGACCACTTCCACCTCGACATGGGGCCGTTCCGGGTCTGCCGGTGAACCGATGTTGCCGAAATCAGACGCTGTGGTAGGCCAGCACGCCGTCGGCGCGCGTCTCGGTGCGCAGTTCGCCGCGCCCGACCATGTGATTGATATGAGCCAGCGCCTCCCCGAAGGCGAAGCTGAGCTGGTGGGAGTCCAGCGCGCGGCGGAACAGCACCGGCACCAGCTCCTTGCAGCTCAGCGGCTTGGCACGGCAAGCCTCGGCGATCTGCGCGCAACGGTCGGCGTGATGGGCCTCCAACGCGCGGGTGCGGTGGTCCAGGCCATAGAAGGGCAGCCGATGGCCGGACAAGACCAGCGAGTCCGCCGCCACCTCCTCGCGGATCGCGGCCAGCGAAGACAGGTAGAGGGCCAGCGGATCGGCCTTGGGCTGCATCGCCGAGACGCTGACGTTGGGGGAGATGCGCGCGATGACCTGATCGGCGGCCAGGAACAGCCGGTCGGCGGCGCAATAGAGCATCGCCTGCTCCGGCGAATGGCCGCCGCCGGTCAGGATGCGCCAGTCGCGCCCGCCCAGCCGCATGGTCTGGCCGGGGATCATCCGCTCGAAGCTGGGGGCCAGCCCGGTCGTGCGGTTCAGGTAGCTGAGGCCGCGGCCGAGCATCTGCTGGATCTCGTCGGGCGACAGGCCGCCGGACTGATAGAACGTCTCCTGCGCTTCCAGCGTCTGGGGATCGCGCCCTTGTTGAAGAAGCTTGGCGAAGAAATACTCGCTCTGCGTCATGTGCAGCGGCGGGGCGAAACGCTCGTGCAGCCAGCCGGCCAGACCGACATGGTCGGGGTGGAAGTGGCTGACCACCAGCCGGACGATCGGCTTGCCGCCCAGCGGGCCGCGCAGCAGCCGATCCCAGCAATCGCGGCTGACGTCGTCGCCCAGCCCGGTGTCGAACAACGCCCAGCCGTCCCCCTCCTCGAAGAGGTAGAGGTTGACGTGGTCCAGCGCGTAGGGCAGCGGCAGGCGCAGCCACAGCACACCCGGCGCCACCTCCCGGACCGCTCCATTGTCCGGTGCTTCGGAAAACGGATGGCGGATGAGTTCGGCGTCGTCTTTCACCCTGATGATCCTCCTGCGCTGCGGTGCCCCCAACCTCTTGGCTACCCGTTGGTTGGTGTCCGGTCAACTATCCGTAAATAGAACATTCCGGCTATTGACACACTTTGCGTCCTGTCTCGTGCTCGCTCCGCCGCGGGAGCATAGGGATTCGCGACGAATGCGCCGCGCGCCGGTTAACGAAAGGGCATTGCCAAAGGAGAATACCTGGATGACCACCGCAACGTTCAGGATCATCCGCCACGCTGACGGGCCGGTTTTCTTTGACGACCGGACGATCACACTCGCGGAGGCGCAGATCATGATCAACGACGCCATCGCACGGGGCGATCTGGAGGTCGGGTCCTTCCTGCGCATCGATGACGAGGAGTTGGTGATCGAACGGGAGATTGCGGGGTAGTCGGCGCACCGCCCACCCCGTCCCGTTCGAAGCCGTCAGCTCCCAGGTTAGCTCATGGCGACGAGGCTGGCGTTGCCGCCGGCCGCCGCGGTGTTGACGCTGATCGACCGCTCGTTCAGCAGCAGGTCGAGGTCGTAGCCCTCGCCCCGCCCCGCCGCCAGTGCCTCGGCCGTCGCCGCCTGCACCAGCAGGATCGGGCCGGGCAGCTCCGCGACGCGCCGGTTGACGGCGGTCACGCGCTCGCGATCGCCCTCCACCAGAACCGCGGCGAGCGGCCCGACATCGCGCCAATCGGCCGTGGTCCGCACCCGCGCGGCCAGCGCCGGGGGCAGGCCGCGCAGCAGCTCGGCCAGCTCCGGCGGGGCGTCCACCGCGGCGCTGTTGCCCGTCGCCAGGACCGCGCCGAGCTGGAGCAGCAGGCCCGTCCGCGTCTGCGGCAGCAGCAGGACGCGGCCCCGCCCATGCAGTTCATAGAGGTTGCGCTCGCCCACCGGGCCGTTCAGCTCCGCGCCACCGCCGATGGCGCTGCGCGCCGCATAGCCGGCGCAACGCGACGCCTGCGCCGTGAAGCCCTTGGCGCGCAGCCACTCGCCGTAGGCCAGCCCCGCCGCGCGCGCCGCGTCCGGCCCGCGGTACTCCAGCCAGCCCTTGGGACGGCGGCTGAGGAGGCGGGAGAGATAGAGCGGGCCGCCCGCCTTGGGGCCGGTGCCGGACAGGCCGTGGCCGCCAAAGGGCTGCACCCCGACCACCGCACCGATGGTGTTGCGGTTGACGTAGACGTTGCCCGCCCCGATCCGTCCAGTCACCCGCTCGATGGTGGCATCGATGCGGGTGTGCAGGCCAAAGGTCAGGCCGTAGCCGGTGGCGTTGATGGCGTCGACCAGCGCGTCCAGATCGTCGCGGTGGAAGCGGACGACGTGGAGGACCGGGCCGAAGACCTCCCGCTCAAGCTCATGGATGCCGCCGATTTCGATCACGGTCGGGGCGATGAAGGTGCCGTCCGCCGTCTCGGCGGGCAGCGGCAGGAACTCCACGTTGCGGCCCTTGGCGCGCATCGCCTCGATGTGGGCGGCGATGGTGGCGCGGGCCTCCTCGCTGATGACCGGGCCCACATCGACGGCCAGCCGGTCCGGGTTGCCGATGCGCAGCTCCCGCATGGCGCCCTTCAGCATGGCGAGCGTGCGGTCGGCCACGTCCTCCTGCAGGCAGAGGATGCGCAGGGCGGAGCAGCGCTGGCCGGCGCTGTCGAAGGCGGACGCGATCACGTCGCCCACCACCTGCTCGGCCAGGGCGGAGCTGTCCACGATCATGGCGTTCTGGCCGCCGGTCTCGGCGATCAGCGGGATTGGCGCGCCGTCCGGCAGCAGGCGCCCGGCGAGCTGGCGCTGGATCAGCCGCGCCACCTCGGTGGAGCCGGTGAACATCACGCCGCGCACCGCCTCGTGCCCGACCAGGGCGGCGCCGACCTCGCCCGCGCCGGGGAGAAGCTGGAGCGCCCCGGCGGGGATGCCCGCCGCGTGCAGGATGCGCACGGCCTCGGCGGCGATCAGCGGGGTTTCCTCGGCCGGCTTCGCCAGCACCGGGTTGCCGGCGGCCAGCGCCGCGGCGATCTGGCCGGAGAAGATGGCGAGCGGGAAGTTCCACGGGCTGATGCAGACCACCGGCCCCAGCGGGCGGTGGGTGGCGTTGTCGAAACGGTCGCGCACCTGCGCCCCGTAATAGCGCAGGAAGTCGATGGCCTCCCGCACCTCGGCGATGGCGTTGGGCAGCGACTTGCCGGCCTCGCGGACGATCAGGCCGAGCAGGGTCGGCATCCGCTCCTGCATGGTGTCGGCGGCGCGGAACAGGCTGGCGGCGCGTTCCTCCGGCGGGGTTGCGGCCCAGGCGGGCGCCGCCGCGACGGCGTGGCCGAAGGCCTCCGCCACCAGGGCCTCGCTCGCCTCGGTCACCGTGCCAACCACGTCGCGGCGGTCGGCGGGGTTGCGCACCGGCTGGGCCTGCCCCGCCCGCTCGCCGTCCGCCAGCAGCGGCGTGGCGGTCCAGGTCATGTCGGCGCTGGCCGACAGGGCGGCGGACAGGCGGGCCAGCTCCGTCTCGTCGGACAGGTCGATGCCGGCGGAATTTGCCCGCTCCGGCGCGTAGAGGTTCCGCGGCAGGGCGATCAGCGCGTGCGGCGCGCCCGTCGGGGCGATGGCCCTGGCGACCGCCACCGGGTCGGCGACCAGCTCGTCGACGGGGACCGCCGGGTCGGCGATGCGGTTGACGAAGGAGCTGTTGGCCCCGTTCTCCAACAGGCGGCGGACCAGATAGGCCAGCAGCGTCTCGTGCGTGCCGACCGGCGCGTAGATGCGGCAGGGCCGCTTCAGCGGGCCGACGACCTCCTTGTAGAGCGGCTCGCCCATGCCGTGCAGGCATTGGAACTCGTACTTGCCGACCTGGAAGTCGCTGCCGGCCATCTCGTAGATGGTGGCGAGGGTCTGGGCGTTGTGGGTGGCGAACTGCGGGAACACCGCGTCGGGAGCGGCCAGCAGCTTGCGGGCGCAGGCGACGTAGGAGACGTCGGTGTAGACCTTGCGCGTGTAGACCGGGAAGTCGGGCAGCCCGTCGAGCTGGGCGCGCTTGATCTCGCTGTCCCAATAGGCGCCCTTGACCAGACGGATCATCAGCCGGTGGCCGCTGCGCCGCGCCAGATCGACCAGGAAATCGATGACGTAGGGGCAGCGCTTGCCGTAGGCCTGGACGACGAAGCCGATGCCGTTCCAGCCCGCCAGATCCGGATCGAAGCACAGCGATTCCATCAGGTCGAGCGACAGCTCCAGCCGGTCGGCCTCCTCGGCGTCGATGTTCAGGCCGATGTCGTAGCCCTTGGCGAGCAGCGCCAGCGCCTTCACGCGCGGCAGCAGCTCGTCCATCACCCGGTCGGCCTGGGCGCGCGAATAGCGCGGGTGGATCGCCGACAGCTTGATGGAGATGCCCGGCCCCTCATAGACGCCGCGCCCCGCCGACGCCTTGCCGATGGCGTGGATGGCGTTCACGTAGTCGGCGTAGTAGCGCGCGGCGTCCTCCGCCGTCAGCGCCGCCTCGCCCAGCATGTCGTAGGAGTAGCGGAAGCCCTCGGCCTCCATCGTGCGGGCGTTGGTCAGCGCCTCCTGGATGGTCTGGCCGGTGACGAACTGCTCGCCCATCATGCGCATGGCGAAATCGACGCCGCGGCGGATCAGCGGCTCGCCGCCGCGCGCGATCAGGCGCGTCAGGGCGGAGGACAGCGCCTGCTCGCCGCCCGCCGAGGTCAGCTTGCCGGTGATCAGCAGGCCCCAGGTGGCGGCGTTGACGAACATCGAGCCGCCCTTGCCGAGATGGGCCTGCCAGTCGCCCCCGGCGATCTTGTCGCGGATCAGCGCGTCGCGCGTGGCGTGGTCGGGGATGCGCAGCAGCGCCTCCGCCAGACACATCAGCGCCATGCCTTCCTGGCTGGACAGGCTGTATTCGTGGATCAGCCCTTCGACGCCACGGCCCCGCGGCTTGGCGCGCAGCGCGGTGATCAGCTTGCGGGCGGTGGCCGCCGCCGCGGTGATGACGCCGGGCGGCAATGACGCCTGCTCGAACAGGAAGGGCAGGCACTCCGGCTCGGGCCGGCGGTAGGCGGCGGTGATCGCAGCGCGCAGCTCGGTCGCCGGGCGGATCGGCGGGGCGAAGTCCGCGAAGGGCGCCGTACCGCCGGGGGCGGCGGACGGGGGGGCGGTCCGGGTGTCGGCCCGGGTGGCGGTCGGGTTGGTCATGCTGTTCATCGGTGTCGTCCGCTCGAATCCGCAGGCCGGGGGCGAGCCGGTCCCTGATGGTGAAAAGGGGTGTGCTTCTCAGGCTCTCGGGTCAGGCTTTCGGGCCGGTTCCGCCCAGTTCGGCGGCACGCTGGGCCGCCGCGCGCAGGGTCGCGTTCAACAGACTCTGGAGGTGGTCATCGGCCATCAGCTTGGAAAGGCCGGCCGCCGTGGTCCCGCCGGGCGAGGTCACGCCGGCGCGAAGCTCGGCCGCCGGCTGGCCGGTGGCGCCCATCAGCGCTCCCGCCCCCTCGACCGTGGCGCGGGCCAGCCGTTCCGACACGTCGGCGGGCAACCCAACTTCCACCCCGGCGCGGGTCAAACACTCCACGAGATAGAAGACATAAGCGGGGCCGGAGCCGGACAGCGCCGTGGCGGCGTCGACCAGCGCCTCGTCGGCCAGCCACTCCAGGCTCCCGACCGCGGTCAGCAGGGAGGCGGCGCGCTCCTTCCGATCGGCCGGGCACCCCGCCTCGGCCACCGCGACGGTGGCGCCGCGCCCGACCGCCGCCGGAAGGTTGGGCATCGCCCGCACCACGCTGCCCGCCGCCGGGAACAGGCGGCGCAGGTCGGCCAGCGTCTTGCCGGCCATGATCGACAGCGCCAGCGTGTGCGGCGCCAGCATCGTCTGCACGCCCGCCGCGGCGCTCTCCACCATCTGCGGCTTGACCGCGACCACGAGGGTATCGACTGGGGCACCTGACGCCGGGTTCAGCCGGACGCCGGTCCGCGCGGCCAGTTCGACAAGATCCGGCGCGGGGCTGGGGTCGGCGACCGCAATGGCCGAGGCCGGCACGCCCTGCGCCAGCCAGCCGCGCAGCATGGCGCCGCCCATCCGTCCGGCGCCCAGCAGAAGGATCGTGCCGCCGCCCGGCGCCGATCCGGCGCCATCCGCGGCAGTGGGGCCAATGTCGAAGGTCACGGTGTCTCTCACCCGATCCAATTCGTCTTTTTAAAACCGCAGCGTCCGCTTTGTTTTGCTTGTTCCACTGCGGCATCCGCAGACTATCGCGGAGTTCGCCGTGCCTCCATGGTTGTTTTTGCCTACATATCGCGATATCAACGGCCAAAGACGGCATGGAGCGCGAAAATGACGGAGCTTGATCGGACCGACCGGCGCATCCTGGCGATTTTGCAGATGGACGGGCGGATTTCCGCCGTGGATCTGGCGGAGCGGGTCGGCCTGTCGCCCACGACCGCCGGCGAGCGGATGCGGCGGTTGCTGAAGGACGGCTATGTGACGGGGTTCACGGCGCGGCTCGATCCGCACCGGCTGGGTTTCGGGCTGATGGTGTTCGTCGAGGTGTTGCTCGACAAGACGACGCCCGACGTGTTCGACCGCTTCGCCCAGGCCATCCGCCACGCGCCGGAGGTTCTGGAGTGTCACATGGTGGCCGGCGGATTTGACTATCTGGTGAAGACGCGGGTGGCCGACATGGCGGCCTACCGGCGGTTCCTGGGGGATGTGCTGCTGTCGCTGCCCGGCGTCCGGGAAACCCGAACCTACGCGGTGATGGAGGAGGTCAAGAACGACGGCCCCCTCCCCCTCTGACTCACTTCATATAAGGGGTCCGGTCAGGACACCCGAACGGGAGCCACCGGACGGCGGGCCGGAAGAATGACCCGCACCGTAGCGTGCAGCGTGGCCATGCCCAGCACCGACAGCGCCGTCAGGAAGCCGGTCAGCAGAAGCGCCAGCACCAGAAAGACCATCGTCTCCATGTCATCTCTCCTTGCAATGCATGGAGGGAGGCTACGCCCGGAGCGGCTCCGGCGGATTGACCCGAGTCAATGGATGGTTTGATTCCGGAAACGCCCTCTTTTTTGTCCGCAGCCCCGCCATCCTTGGCTGCGCACCGCTCCGTTCAATCCCGCCGCCGCGACGGATGGCGAAGGCGTATTTCCCGCCGGTTGCAGCGCCAAGCCGTCGCGCCACCGGGGCGGATCGGCCTCACTGTGACCGGGATGTCACGTATTTGAGATTTATTATCCTAAAATCGTCCCATTTAAGGCCACAGCGAAGTGGCTAGTCTTAAGGGGTAAGCCAAAAGGCGAAAGCGCTAACCGAAAGGATGGGGACGCACCGACCGCGTGCCGGCCCCGCTGGCCACCAATCGCGGTGGCGCCCCCACAAGGAAGAGAGTGCAGACCATGGACGATCTGGGTATCGACCTTCACCACCAGGATCTGACCGACCACACCAACTACGCCGGCGATCTCGGCGCCGACACGGCGCATCTGACCATCAGCGAGACCTCCGTGTCCACCGCCGATGGCTTCGCGACGCCGGCCTCCCTCCTCCAGGCGCAGGCCCTGCAGACCGCGCAGCCGCTGGTCCTGGCCGACGCCGCCGCGACCGCCGACAACGCCACGAAGATCGTCATCAACGCTGCCGGCAACGTGGCGGGCGGCGTCGCCCCGCACTTCAAGGTGATGGTGGACGGCAAGGTGATCGGCGAGGGTTCCGCCGGCACCGACGCCAAGGACTTCACCTTCAACGCCAACGTCACGGCGGATCAGGCCCACAAGATCCAGATCCAGTACGACAACGATGGTTTCGTGAACGGCCAGGACCGCAACCTGATCGTCAACAAGATCACCATCAACGGCCATGCGCTCGACGCGACCGACCCGTCGGTGACCTATGACAAGGGCGCACTGGACGGCAAGGACGTGGTCAAGGGCCAGTCCGGCATGTGGTGGGACGGCACGCTGGTGGTCGCCGCGCCGAAGGACTTCTTCCCCGCCGCGACCGCCGAGGCGGTGACGGGCGCCACGAAGATCGTCGTCAACGCCGCCGGCAACGTGGCGGGCGGCGTCGCCCCGCACTTCAAGGTGATGGTCGACGGCAAGGTGATCGGCGAGGGCTCCGCCGGCACCACCGCCAAGGACTTCACCTTCAACGCCAACATCGCCGCCGGTCAGGCCCACAAGGTCCAGATCCAGTACGACAACGACGGCTTCGTGAACGGCCAGGACCGCAACCTGATCGTCAACAAGATCACCATCAACGGCAACGCGGTCAACCCGACCGACGCCTCCGTCACCTACGACAAGGGTGCGCTGGACGGCAAGGACGTGGTCAAGGGCCAGTCCGGCATGTGGTGGGACGGCACGCTCGTCGTCGCCGCTCCGAAGGAGTTCTTCCCCTCCTCGACCACGACGCCCACCACGCCGACGACGCCCACCACCCCCACGACTCCGACCACCCCAACCACGCCCACCACGCCGACGGCCCCGCCCGCTCCGACGAATCCGGGCGGCACGTCGGATTATCCGGCGACCCCGGCCTCGCAGGTCTTCTACATCGACGCGACGCATGGCAACGACAGCAACTCCGGCCATGACCCGAACCAAGCCTGGAAGTCGCTGGCCAAGGTGAACTCGACCAACTTCGCCGCCGGCTCGCTGGTCCTGTTCGAGCGCGGCGAGACCTGGACCGACAGCCTGCTGGTCTCGACCTCCGGCACCTCCGACAAGCCGATCATCTACGGCGCCTACGGCACCGGCGCCGATCCGATCATCAAGGCCAAGAGCGGTGCCAGCTACGCCGTCAGCCTGAACAACAAGGACAACATCACGTTCGACAACCTGACGATGACGGGTTCGAACGACACCGGCCTGCTGCTCAACGGCGGCGCCATGAACGTGAAGGTCACCAACTCCCAGATCATCGACAACCGCGGTTCGGGCGTGGTGATCAGCGGGACCTCCAACAACCTGCGCATCGATCATTCCACGATCGACGGCAACGGCGGCTACGGCCTCGTCCACTACTCCGCCGACAACGCCAACCAGTACTTCACCAACAACATCATCAGCGACAACGGCTGGCGGACCGATGCGGTGTATTCGGGCTGGAACGGCCGCATCCTGAGCGGCGAGATCGCCGGCAACACGATCTTCAACAACGGCAGCGGCGGCGGCGACGGCCGGTCGCACGGGCTGTACCACGACCACAGCCAGGCCAACAGCACGCTGAAGATCCACGACAACGTGATCTACTCGAACCCGCGCGGCGCCGGCATCCTCGCCAAGTCGAGCACCGAGATCTACAACAACACGATCTACGGCAACTCGAACGTCGGCATCTCGATCGGCCAGAACCAGACCACCAACGTCACCTACAAGATCTACGGCAACGAGATCTTCAACAACAACGGTGGCATCATGGAGCACCTGAAGGGCAGTGGGTCGATCACGCTGAGCCTGTACGACAACACCTTCTACAACAACAACGGCCGTGCGGCGATCAACATCGCCGACAGCATCAAGCAGACGGTGACCAACAACACCATCTCCTCGGCCTCCAAGGCCAACCCGGTCGTCTGACGATCGGCGGCTCCGACCCTTCGGCAATGTCCGCGCCCGGCCAGTCTCTGGCCGGGCGTCGGCGTGTCCGGGCGGCGTGTCCGGGCGGCGCTTCCACCTTCCGCTCACGACACAAAACGGCAATAATCGAAAGCACAGGATACCCGGCGACGGCGCATCGGCCCCCAGTTCTTGTGCATCGCACAATAGGAGGCACCCCCTTCCAGTGATGGCGGCCTCGCCAACCCACTGTTCGCCGGTTTTTCATGACGGTCAGCCGTTATTTCTGCTCAGTGCGCGCGGCATCCCCCACTTTCTCCCCAATCGACCAAAGTGGCAGACGGCTTTCCCTTTAGGACGCTGCGAAGGGGATATTTATCTTGCACTTTATGTAGGTTTACCCGCCATCCGCCCTTTGATAGCGTCCACAGACCTATTCTGTGCCTATGCGTGCATCGGCACCGGCCGACACGACGGCCAGGGGTGCCCTAGTCCGGGATGCGGACCGGAGGGACACCCTCGCAGAATCGACGAGGAAAGGGACGAGACAGGGCAACAAGGGCACTGAAAACGACGACAAGGACGGGACGGCAGGCGCCGCAAAGACGCCGCACCGACGGCCACCGGGGAAGGAACGCCGAAACCGCCTCCGCGCGCGTGCCGCGGAAGCCGGGCTCAGGGCGGCACGCACTCGCCTCCATTCCCAGGGCCGCGGTGTCCGTGGTCATGGCCATCGGGCGTCGCCCTTCGCGGGCGGCGCACGATGGCCGGACCGCCGCACACCGTCCGCGTCGCCACGACAAGAGGGGTGGAGACCAGGTATGAATCACGTGAGCGGACCGAGGGACGGTCGGGACACTCAATCGATCAGCGTGCTTATGGCCACCTATGCCGGCGAGAAGGCGGACAACCTTCAGGCCGCGCTGGAGAGCGTCTATACGCAGACGCTTCTCCCGCGCGAATGCGTGCTGGTGGTCGATGGACGGATCGGGGAGGAGCAGGAAAAGGTCATCGCCCGCTATCAGGCGTCCAACGCCTGCCGGCTTGTGGTGGTGCGGCGGCGCAACCAGGGGGGCTTGGCCCGCGCGCTGAACGACGGCCTGCAATATTGCACGGGCTATCTGGTGGCCCGCATGGACAGCGACGACATCTGCCTGCCCCACCGCTTCGAGACGCAGGCGCGCGCCTTCGCCGAGCAGGGGTCGCTGGACGCGTCTTTCTCCTGGCACGCGGAGTTCGAACAGGACCCCGGCGCCATCACCTGCGTGAAGCGCAGCCCGGAGACGCACGAAGAGATCAGCCAGGGCATGAAGTGGCACTGCGTCCTGTCGCACCCCACCATGATGGTGCGGCGGCGGGCGCTGACCGCCATCGGTGGCTATCGCTCCTGCTTCGGCAACCTGGAGGACTACGACCTGTATGTCCGCCTGCTTCAGGCCGGGGCGCGCATGGAGACGGTGCAGGAGGCGCTTCTCCTCTTCCGCACCAGCATGGCCCAGCGCGTCCGCCGCGGCGGGTTGCGCTACGCCGTCAACGAATGGGCCTTCCGCGTCTGGTGCTGGCGGTCGGGCTTTTTGACCAACTCGGAGTTCCTGGCAACGGCCTCTCTTCAGATCGGCTTCCGGCTGACGCCGCCGGGCCTGAAGAGGATGCTGTACCGCTTGGTCCGCACGCCGACCGAGGCGCAGGCCATGGCCCGGATCCACACCGCCATGATGCCGCCCAAGCGCCTCGCCCCCGACGGCGCGGACGCCCTCTGACCCACGGCCCTCTGCCCCTTCCTCAGGAGGACATGAATGAGCGTTGCCGACGTGATTTCCGGTGGCGGGCTGGGCCGGCGGCTCCGGTGGATGGACGCGCTGCGCAACCCGCTGGGGACCGCCTGCCATCACGCCTACGGCAGCCCGGTGCTGGCCGTCGTCTACCATGCCGTCTGCGACACGGTGCCGGACCACCTGAAGCACATCTACCGGCCCCGCACGCCCAAGGAGTTCACGGAGGACCTTGATTTCCTCCTGAAGCACTTCGAGCCGACGGACCTGCCCACGGTCACCGGGTCGGCGATGGGCGGGCCGGAGATCCGCCGTCCGTCGCTGCTCGTCACCTTCGACGACGGCATGCGCGAGGTGGCGGAGGTCGCGATGCCCATCCTGCGCCGCAAGGGCATCCGTCCGGCGCTGTATCTGAACCTGAACTTCCTCGACAACAGGACGCTCTTCTACCGGCACAAGGCGAGCCTTCTGGCGGAGCGGCTGAGCCGGCTGGCGGAGACCGATCCCCGCCGCGCCGTCTGCGCCTCCACCCTGGCACGGGCGGGCGCCGCCGCCGCCGATCCCGCCGCGGCCGTCATGACGGTGAGCTGGCACCAGCGCGACGTGCTGGACGAGATCGCCACCGTCTTGGAGTTCGACACGGCCGGCTTCCTGGCGGACGAGAAGCCCTATCTGACCCGCGACGAGATCGCCGACCTGATGGCGGAGGGGGTGTCGATCGGCGCCCACGGCTTCGACCATCCCAACCACCGCCTGCTGACGCCGGAGCAGCGGAAGCGGGAGGTGACGGGCAGCGTCGCCGGCATTCGGGAACTGTTCGGCCCCGGCTGTGGCTCCTTCGCCTTCCCCTATTCGGACGAGGGCCTGCACGACTCGCTGTTCGGGGAACTGTACGGGGACGGGGTCGACGTCACCTTCGGCACCTCCTGGCCGCGCCGCGGCGGTCCGCAGCGGCGAATTCAGCGGATCTGCTTCGAGAACGGTCCGGCACCGGCGAAGCAGCAGTTGGTCAAGCGCCTGCTGCGCGGCGGTGCCGGCAACCTGAAGCGCGCTCTGGCCGGTTAAGCGGTCCGGCGTATGAAAGACTCCCTCTCCCGCCATGGGGAAGGGAGTTCTTGCCGTTGTCATATGCATTGCGGATGAGTTCGATACGGCAATTCCAAAGAGAAACCCTATTCCTCCCTTCGGAATGCCCCCTTATCGCGCTGTTATCGCTTAAGCGTGATCCCTTTTCCTTTCCCTTTATTTGTCCGCGACGCAACACAAAATACCGCAATAGGGACACGCTGCGGTATTAGTCGCCTGTTCCCCCGCTTATCGGCCCCCCGCGAGGAGATCGCCATGATCGAGCAAGCCACGCCGGCCAGCCCGAACCTGCTGGGTGCGGTTGCGGACGCCCTTCCGGCGGACGCCGCGCCGACGGCGACGGAGCGCGTCGCTGCCCCGATGCTCGATCTCCACCGGGCCGGCTGGGCCTTGCTGTGCACGGGATGCGCGCTGGCGGCCTGGGGCCTGGCCTACGCGCTGTTCCGCATCGCCGTGTAAGACCGCGCGAGCCGGAGCCATGGATTACCTGCCCCCACCTCCCCCCGCCATCGAGCGCCCCGCCCAGCCGCCGCTGCTCGTCAACACGCGCCGGAGCGCCGCCCAGAACGCCACCCAGAACGCCGAGGACGCGCCGGTCTTCTACGTCGATGCCACGAACGGCGACGACCGCCGGTCGGGCCGCGGCCCGAAGGAGGCGTGGAAGTCGCTGGAGAAGGTGAACGCCACGGCTTTCCCGCCGGGAAGCCGCGTGTTGTTCGAGCGCGGGGAGAGCTGGCGCGGCAGCCTGCTGGCCTCCTCCTCCGGCACGACCGACCGGCCGATCACCTACGGCGCCTATGGCAAGGGCGACGCGCCGGTGATCGACGCGCGGGGTTCCTCGGTCGCGGTCAACCTGAACGGACGGACGGACGTCGCCTTCGACGGGCTGACGATCACCGGTGCGGCCGACACCGGCCTGCTGCTCGGCCCGCGGGCGCGCAACGTGTCGGTGACGAACGTGACGGTTGCGGGCAACGGCGGCTCCGGAATCGTCGTTCAGGGGACTTCCGACGGGCTGCGGATCGACGGGTCGGCCATCATCGGCAACGGCGCCTACGGGATCGTGCATTACGCCGCGGACAACACCGATCAGGTCATCACGCGCAACACCATCGCCGACAACGGCTGGCGCAAGGACGGCGGCGTCTATTCCGGTTGGAACGGGCGCATCCGGACCGGCGAGATCGCCCACAACCGGGTCTTCAACAACGGCGTCAACGGCGGCGAGGGCCGCTCCCACGGCCTCTACCACGACCAGGGGCAGGCCGGCAGCGCGCTGAAGATCCACGACAACCTGATCCACGACAACCCGCGCGGCGCCGGCATCCTGGCGAAGTCCAGCACCGAGATCTTCCGCAACGTCATCTTCCGCAACGCCGACGCGGGCCTCTCGCTCGGCCAGAACCGCGGGATCGACGTGACCTACCGGGTCTACGACAACGAGTTCTACGACAACAACGGCGGCGTCCTGCAGCACCAGAAGGGCAACGGCTCGATCACGCTGGAACTGCGCGGCAACGTCTTTCACCGCAACGGCAAGCGGGCCGCCATCATCATCGCCGACAGCATCGACAAGTCCGTCACCGGCAACCGGATCAGCAACGACGCCAAAACCGAAAGCCGGGCCGGAACGACCGCGATCCAACAGCCAGGAGGAACCGTGCAGGAAGCATCCGGAATGCGGCCGGAATCCGTGCGCTGACCTTGATTCCGACGTCTGCGGGCGAGCCGCGGGCCGGGCAAGGGAACGGCGCGTTCGAACAAGGGGGGGCATGTGAGCACCAGCAGCAGCACCGTCGGTCAGTCGATCACCGACCGGCTGAAGAAAACCGTTTTCCGCTTCGACACCTCCGACACGGGGGAACTGCGCGGCTTCCAGCGCAAGATGTTCGGGGAACGGGTCTGGCAGGTGGACGAGGCCTACAACCGCTGGCTCTTCGACGAGGTGCCCGACCGGGACGCGGACGGGCCGCAGGTCTGGGTGTGCAAGCGGCAGGGGCAGATCGTCGGCCAGCAATGCGGGATTCCCTTCCGCCTGAAGGCGCGGGAGCGGGAAATCCCGGCCTCCTGGGCCAACAGCCTGATGGTCCTGCCGGAATGGCGGATGCGCGGCGCTTTCACGCCCCTGGCGGAAGCGCAGCTCGACAGCCGCCCGCTGGCGATGGCCATCCACATTTCCGATTCCGCCTACAAGGCCTACAGCAAGGCCGGCTGGATCGACATCGGCGCCCTGCCCGCCTACGTCTTCCCGCTGGACACGCGGCGCTGCCTGGAGGCGTCCTCGCTTCAGGGCCGCATGCGGACCATCGGGGCGATCGCCGGCCCGGCCCTGCACGGGGCGCGGATCGGCGGTCATCTGCTGAGCCGGGCGACCGGCGCGCGGTTCGAGGAAATCGGGCGGTTCGACGAGCGGGCCGACGCCATCTGGCGGCGCGCCTCCCCGCATTACCCGCTGATCGCGTTGCGCGACCTGACGCATCTGCGCTGGCGCTACGACGCGATCCCCTGCGCCTCGGACTACCGCCGCTTCATCCTGACGCGCGGGGGCGAGCCGCTGGGCTACGTCGTCCTGCGCCGCGAGACCTGGCGCAAGGAGCCCTGCCTCGCCGTCGTGGATTACCTGTGCGAGCCGAAGTGGCTGTGGGTCCTGCTGAGCCACACGCTGCGCATCGCCGCCACGGAGCGGGCGACCGCCCTGATCTGCCGGACGCTGAACACGCGGGCGGAGCGGACCTTCCTCGCCATGGGCATGATGAAGGTGCCCGACCGCGTGGGCTTCCCGGTGCGGGTGATGGCGCATCCCGGACCGGATTCCGGCATCGACCGGGAGGAGTTCGCCGACCGCGGCAACTGGCTGCTGACCATGGGCGACGGCGACGCCAGCTTCCTGATGCACAACACGCTGCCCGAGACCGCCGGGCTACAACCGGAGGGAGTCGCCGTCCAGGGATGACCGCGGTGCGAAGGAGCCGTCCGGCCGCTGACGCGCCGGTCCGGCTCCTTTTGTCTATTCTGCCCGTGGTTACTCAAAAGGGGTTAATAAAGCACCTTTCGGGATGGTCATCCCGAAAGTCTCACAAGAAAGATAACCCGGTCAACTGACGGTGGTTCGGCCTTTTACGACGTTTACGGCTGCCCCTTTTTCTATCACGATTGCTGGGTGCTTAGACAAAGCAGCCTAATGTATTCGGTGAGAGGAAACGCCGATCGATCAGTCTTATGAACAGCAAAAGCCAAGGCCCGATTTCAGATCCGGACCTTGGCTTCGGTTTTGTGTCGGTAAATTTGATCTCTGCAATACAGCGCGAACAACAGTGAAACCTCTACGAACAAGAGAGTCGGAAAAGGAGACGTCTTATGTCGAGCAATGAGTTTGCCGACCTGTTGGTAAGCGGGGGTTCGGTCGGCACGTCCGGCATTCCGGAAGCCCTGGCGGCGCTGGAGTCGAAGATCGCGGCGGGCACCGCCAGCGTCGGCGTCATCGGCCTGGGTTACGTCGGCCTGCCTCTGGCGCGGCTGTTCGCGCGGGCCGGCTTCTCGGTGACGGGCTTCGACATCGATCCGGAAAAGGTCGCCAGCCTGAACGGCGGCACGTCCTACATCGGCACCGTGTCGACCGACGAGGTCCGCGGGATGCTGGAGGAGGGCCGCTTCACGGCGACGGCGAACTTCCAGTCGCTGGCCGACATGGACGCCATCGTGATCTGCGTGCCGACGCCGCTGACTCGCAACCGCGAGCCGGACATGAGCTGCATCGAGGTCACCACCCGGCAAATCGCCCAGGTGCTGCGCCCCGGCCAGCTGATCGTCCTCGAATCGACCACCTACCCCGGCACGACGCGCGAGGTGGTGCGCCCGATCCTGGAGAAGACCGGCCTCGTCAGCGGCACGGACTTCCTGCTGGCCTTCTCGCCGGAGCGCGAGGATCCCGGCAACGAGACCTTCACCACCGCCCGCATCCCGAAGATCGTCGGCGGCGAGGATCCCAACGCGCTGCGCATCGCCTGCTCGATGTACGGCCGCGCGCTGGAGCGCGTGATCCCGGTCTCGTCGTTGGAAGCGGCCGAGGCGGTGAAGCTGACCGAGAACATCTTCCGCTGCGTCAACATCGCGCTCGTAAACGAGCTGAAGGTCGTCTACGACGCGATGGGCATCGACGTGTGGGAAGTGATCGAGGGCGCCAAGACCAAGCCCTTCGGCTACATGCCCTTCTACCCCGGCCCCGGCCTGGGCGGTCACTGCATCCCGATCGACCCCTTCTACCTGACCTGGAAGGCCCGCGAGTTCGACGTCGCCACCCGCTTCATCGAACTGGCCGGCGAGATCAACACCCGCATGCCGCATTACGTGGTGGAGCGGCTGTCGCAGGCCATGGACTCCAAGCTCGGCCGCGCGCTGCGCGGGTCGCGCATCCTCGTTCTGGGCGTCGCCTACAAGAAGAACATCGAGGACATGCGCGAAAGTCCGGCCCTGAAGATCATCGATCTTCTCCAGGACCGTGGCTGCGAGGTCTTCTACTACGACCCGCATGTGCCGGAGCTTCCGGAGACGCGCCGTCTGGCCCGCATGGCCGGCAGGCCGTCGGTCGCGCTGGAGGAGATCCGGGATGGCGCCTTCGACGCCGCGATCCTGTGCACCGACCACGACTCCTTCGATCTGAAGGCCTTCCTGGACGGGCTGCCGCTGATCGTCGACACCCGCAACGCCTTCGGCAAGGCGGGCATCGTCGACGAGAAGATCGTGAAGGGCTGACCGCCGGCCTGGACCCTAACCGACCGATCCTCAGGAGAATGGGATGGCCGCGTACACTCATGTAGACGGAGCCCTGGGGTCCGAAGCCAGCACCCGGGAGGTCGCGCTCCGCGACCTCCTCCAGGTGCTGCGCCGGCGCCGGAGCACGATCATCGCCAGCGTCCTGTGCTGCACTGCGCTGGCCACCACCGGTGCCCTGCTCTATGAGCCGCGGTTCACCAGCCAGGCCGTGCTCATCATCGACCCGCGCACGACGGAGGTCACGGACATCAACGCCGTGATCTCCAACCTGCCGCGCGAGGCGGCGGCGATCCGGACCGAAATCGACATGATCACCTCCAGCGCCACCGCCGCCAAGGTGGTGGACCGGCTGGGGCTGGTCCATGACCCGGAGTTCAACGGCGCCATCGAACGGCCTTCGGCCATCGACCGGGCCATCGCCGGGATCAACGACACCGTCGGCTACGACCTGTCGCCGCTGCGCCAGCAGATCACCGGCTATCTGAACTCCGTCGGCATCGGCGTGAAGGAGCCGACGACTGCGGAGAAGGAGCGCGCCGCGGTCATCGCCGACGTGCGCCGCGGCCTGTCGGCGACCAGCGACGCGCAGTCCTACACCATCGTCGTTTCCTTCAAGGCGAAGGAGGCCGACAAGGCGGCGCGCATCGCCAACGCCTTCGTCGACGAGTATCTGCTCGACCAGCTCCAGACCAAGCAGGAGGTCACCCAGCAGGCCAACAAGTGGCTGGAGGACCGCATCAACGAGCTGCGCGCCCAGGTCGAGGTGTCGGACAAGGCGGTGCAGGATTACCGCGCGCAGCAGGGCCTCGTGCTCGGTAGCGCCGGCGGCGAGACCTTCCTGTCGCAGCAGCTGGCCGAGTTGAACCGCGCCCTGGTCGTTGCCCAGACGGAGCGCGGCCGGGCGGAGGCGCGGGCGCAGAACGCCCGGATCGTCGCGCGCAGCCCGACCGAGGGCAACGCGGCGGAAATCCTGGGCTCGCCGCTGATCCAGCGGCTGGGCGAGGAGGAATCGGCCATCGCGCGGCGGCTCGCCGAATACCGCACCCGCTACGGGGACCAGCATCCGGCCGTGCAGGCCTACGTCAACCAGTTGACGAACCTGCGCCAGAAGATGCGCGAGGAAGCCACCAAGATCATGGCGGTCATCAACAACGAGGTCGAGATCGCCCGCGCCCGCGAGCGCGAGCTCGAGGCCGCGTTGAAGAAGCTGACCGCCGAGACCGCGGGCGAGCTGGGCGCCAACGTCCGCCTGGCCCAGTTGCAGCGCGAGGCCGACGCCAACCGCCGCGTCTATGAAGGGCTGCTCCAGCGTCTCGTCGAAACGCGCGAGCAGGACGACCTTCAGCAGCGCGACGCCCGCGTCGTGTCCAAGGCGGAGCCGCCGCTGGAGCCGTCCACACCGGGCAAGAAGCTGTTCGTCGGCGGCGGTCTGGCCGTGGGCCTGCTGATCGGCATGTTCCTGGCCTTCCTGCGCGACCATCTGAATAAGACCTTCCGCAACACCCAGCATGTGGAAGAGACGATCGGCGTGCCGGCCATCGGGCTGGTGCCGTCCCTGCCGCATCACAAGAACGCCAAGCCGGAAGACTACGTCCTCGACCGTCCGCGGTCGGAGTACAGCGAGGCGGTCCGCGCCATCGGCGTGTCGCTCTATGCCCGCGGCGCCCTGAACACCGGCTCCGTGGTGATGGTCACCTCCGCCGTTCCCGGCGAGGGCAAGACCACCGTCTGCCTGACCCTGGCGCGCATGCTGGCGGCGTCCGGCCGGCGGGTCCTGCTTCTGGAGTGCGACCTGCGCTGCCCGCGCATCGGGAACGTGCTGGGCGACAACGCCCCGGGCGACCTGAGCGACCTGATCGTCGGCAAGGCGGAGTGGAACGACGTCGTCCAGGTGGATGGCCGCAGCGGACTGCACTACGTCGTCGGCCGCCCGCATTGCGACCACCCGCAGGAGCTTCTGGGCTCGGAGAAGCTGGCGAGCATCATCAAGTTCGCTTCGCTCGAATACGACTGCGTCATCCTCGACACCCCGCCGATGGCGGTCGTGGCGGACGCGGGCGTGCTGACCCGGTCGGCGACGGAATGCCTGTTCGTGGTGCGTTGGGAGCAGACGCCGCGCGCCGTCGTCCAGCGGGCCATCGACCGGCTGACCGAGCTGGGCCGCGACGTGACCAGCGTCGTGCTGAGCCGGGTGGACCTGAAGAAGCTGGCCCGCACCGACGCGTCGGAAGAGGCCTACGGCATGAACGAGGCGCGCCGCTACTACACGCGCTGATGGGCAAATCCCCTCTCCCCTCTGGGGAGAGGGTTAGGGTGAGGGGGATGTGCGTGTCGGACCGTCCGGCAAAAGCGCAACCCCCTCACCCTCCCCACCGCTGATGCGGTGGGTCCCCTCCCTCTCCCCGGAGGGGAGAGGGTTTAAAGGGTTCATCGGGGGAACAGGATGAGTGCAACGCCATTTCCGCGAAACCGAGCCGCTCTGGCGGCGGCGCCCGCTGCGGACGCGCCGCCCGCCCGGCCACGGACGCCGCTCCTGCGCAGCGCGGCCGATCTCACGCCCAGCCTGTTCGATCAGGTGGTGTGCGCCATCGGCCTGATCCTGCTGTGGGACGCGCTGCTGTCGGTGATGATGTCCGCGCCCTCGCAGCGCTTCATCCTGCGCGCAGGCGGCGCGCCGGAATCCTCCGGCGACACCATCAAGCAGCTCATCTTCGCCGGCCTCTACGCCACGGCCCTGCTGCGGATTGTCATGCTCCACGGCGTGCGGGCCTTCCGCTATCTCAGCATTCCCATGGCGCTCATGGTGGTGCTGGCCATCGCGTCCAGCCAATGGTCGCATGACCCGTCGCTGACCATCCGGCGCAGCGTGGCCCTGGTCGGCACGACCATCTTCGGCCTCTATGTCGGCCTGTCCTACGGCGAGGTCGCCCTGGCCCGGCTGATCCACCGCGCGGTCTTCGTCCTGGCGGTGCTGAGCGCGCTGCTGGCGGTCGGCCTGCCGAGCTACGGCCTGATGCCGGCGGAGCAGGGATCGCAGTGGCGCGGCGTCTTCTCCCACAAGAACGGCCTGGGCGACGCCATGGCCTTCGGCCTGACCGCCGGGCTGTTCGTCCTGCGCTCCCGCCCGGTGACCGACACCATGGCGCTGGTCTGGCGGCTGGGCACCTTCGCCATCATGGCCGGCTGTCTCGCCATGTCCGGCTCCGCCACGGCGCTGATCGTCGCCACGGCCGGCATGACGCTGGTCATGCTGGTCACCCACCGGCAGGACGCGGGGTCGCTGGCGCTGGAGCTGTACGGCGGCACCATGGTCATCATGCTGGCCGCCATCTTCGCGCTGCTGAACCTGGAAAGCATCACCGCGCTGCTCGGCCGCGACATCACGCTGACCGGGCGCACGCTGATCTGGGACTTCGCGATCCGGATGATCGAGCAGCAGCCGGTGCTGGGCTACGGCTTCAGCGCCTTCTGGTCGGGGCTGGACGCGCCGGGCGCGCTGTTCTGGCGCACCTCGGGCCGCTTCGACATCCACGCCCACAACGGCTTCATCCAGACGACGCTGGACGTGGGCCTGCTCGGCCTCGGCCTCTTCCTGGTGGCCTATGCGATCTACCTGTCGCGGATCGCCCGGATCGTCCCGGTCGACCGCAGCGGGGCGGCGCGCTGGCACATCGTCTTCGCCATGATGCTCCTGCTCGGCAACGTCGCGGAAAGCAGCCTGCTGATCCAGAACGGCCTGCTGTGGTTCCTCTTCACCGCCTTCCAGACGCGGCTGGCCAAGACGGTCCATGCCCACGCCCTGACGCCGCGGCCGGCGGCGGGACGGCGGCCCAAGCTGCGGAACGGCATCCCGGTTGCGGAGTCGCGGTCATGATGTCGAGCGGCTTCGCCTTCTTCGCGACCCGGATCGCCGTCGGCATCCTGGGCTTCGCCGCGGTCGCGGTCTTCTCGCGCATCGTCACGCCGGAGGCCTACGGCCATTACGCGCTGGTGATGGCGGCGGCGGCGGCGATTAACGCCTGCGGCTTCTCCTGGATGGGCCTGTTCGTCCTGCGCAAGTGCGGCGGCGACGCGGCGGAGCGGGACGCCTGGCTCTCCACCGTGGTCACCGCCTTCCTGGTGGTTGCCTGCGGGGTGCTCGCCATCCTGGGCGCGGTGGTCGCCTTCTACCCCGGCATGAACGGCATCGACTATGTGCTGTATCTGCCGGTCATCGCGATCCTGATCTCCTGGTTCGACCTGTCGATCCAGATGTCGCGGGCGCGGCTGAAGGGCTCGGTCTTCGCGGCCAAGTCCTTCGCCAAGGCGCTGTTCGGGCTGGCGCTCGGCTCCGCCTTCGTGCTGATCGGCTGGAAGGAGGAGGGGCTGCTGCTCGGCACCAGCATCGGCTTCCTGCTGGTCACGGCGATCTGGCTGCGCTCCGACCTCAAGGGCATCGCGCTGCGCTGGCCGACGCGGGAGAGGGTCGGCCTGCTGCTGACCTTCGGCGGCCCGCTGATGCTGAGCCTGATGGTCGGCTGGGCGCTCGATTTCGCCGACCGCTTCCTGATCTACTGGTTCATCGGCGAGGCGGCGGCCGGCGCCTACGCCATGGCCTTCGACCTCGCCAAGCAGCCGATCATGCTGGTGGCGTCGGCGGCCTCGCTGGTCACGCTGCCGATGGCGTCGCGCGCCTTCGACAGCGCCGGCCCACGGGCCGCGCGCCCGATCATGGCGCAGAACCTGACGATCCTGCTGCTGGTCTGCCTGCCGCTGGTTCTGATGGAGGTGATCTCCGCCCAGGGCATCGTCGGGCTCCTGCTCGGCGAGGCGTACCGCGAGACCGGTGCGGCGATCATGCCGCTCGTCGCCCTGTCGGTCTTCATCAGCATCCTGCGCATCTATCACTTCGACCTGTCGCTGCACCTGACCAAGAAGACCGGCTACATCCTGAAGCTGACCATGCTGACGGCGGTGCTGAACGTCGGCGCCAACCTGTTCCTGATCCCGCGCTTCGGGGTGATCGGGGCGGCCTACGGCTCGCTGGCGGCCCAGCTCGGCTGGGTGGTGGCCGCGGTCATCCTGATGCCGCGGGCCGGTGTGCTGGCGGTGCCGGTGAAGGATCTTCTGAAGGTGACCACCGCCGCCCTGCTCTTCGCCGCCGGGCTGAAGGTCGCGGCGATGGAAAGCGACCTGCTGCTCGTCCAGCTCGCCCCGGCGGGCAGCCTCTATCTGCTGGCCCTGGCCGTGCTCAACCCCGCCAACCTGATGGGTCAGGTGCGGGTCGCGCTGGCCCGGCTGAAACGCACCCGATCCCCGGCATGAACACCATGAACAGGCGTGAGGAAGGAACAGGCACCATGTCGAAAAAGCTGGTGGTTTGCGTGTGCACCTACCGCAGGCCGAAGGATCTACACCGCACGCTGCTGTCGCTGGAGGGGCTGACCTTCAACCCCGACGCCCCGCTGGACGTCGAAGTGCTGGTGGTGGACAACGACCCGGCGCGCTCCGCCGAACCGCTGTGCCGCGAGATGGCGCAGGACTGGCGCTTCCCCATCCGCTACGCGGCGGAGCCGGTGCCGGGCATTCCCGCCGCCCGCAACCGCTGCCTGGACGAGACCACGGACGCCGACCTGATCGCCTTCATCGACGACGACGAGGTGGCGAGCCCCGGCTGGCTGGATTGGCTGGTGACGGCCATGGAGCGCACCGGCGCCGCCGTGGTCGCCGGCCCGGTCCTGCCGATCTACGAGAAGCGCCCGCCGGACTGGCTGACCAAGGGCCGCTTCCACGACCTGCAACGCATGCCCACGGGCAGCGAGCCGGCCTATTGTGCCACCGGCAACGTGCTGTTCCGCCGCGCCATCCTGAAGGGCGGCGTGCGCTTCGACCCGGAGCTGAGCCTGTCCGGCGGCAGCGACGTGCTGTTCTTCGAGCAGATCCGCCGCCAGGGCCACCGCATCGTCTGGTGCGACGAGGCGACCATCGAGGAGCATGTGCCGGCCAGCCGCATGACCGCGCGCTGGATCCTGCGCCGCGCCTTCCGGCTCGGCACCTGCGTGTCGCTGACCGAGGCCAAGCTGAACGGCCAGCGCCGCACGCTGGTGAAGCGCTCCACGCTGGGCCTCGCGCACATCGCGCTGAACCTCGCCGCCCTGCCGCTGGTGCCGATGGTGATGGCCTTCGACACAAGCTGGCCGATCCGCCGGCTCCAGAAGATCTGCGTCGGCAGCGGCTATCTCTACGGCCTGATGGGCTTCCAATATCTGGAGTACAAGCGATGAAGGACGCGGACATGAAGGGCGGCGCGACGGAAGCCCCGCCCATCACCGTCAGCGCGGTCATCCCGACGCGCAACCGCCCGCATCTCGTGCTGAAGGCCGTGGAGAGCGTGCGCGCCCAGACGATCAAGGATCTGGAGATCGTCGTCGTCGTCGACGGGCCGGACCCCGCCACCGTCGCCGCGCTGGAGGCGGTGGAGGACCACCGCCTGCGCATCGTGCAGAACCCGGCGTCGCTCGGCCCCGCGGGGGCGCGCAACGCTGGCGTGCAAGCGGCGCTCGGCGAGTGGATCGCCTTCCTGGATGACGACGATTCCTGGGCGCCGGAGAAGCTCGAACGGCAGCTCGCCGCCGCCAAGACGTCGGGCGCCAAGCTGCCGGTCGTCTCCTGCAGCACCAGCGTCAGCATCGGCGAGCGCCGCTACGTCTGGCCGCAGCGCCGGCCGGAGCCGGGCGAGCCGATCAGCGATTACCTGATCGACCGCCGCAGCCCGCTGTCCCGCCCCGGTTATCTCGCCACCCCGACGATCATGGTGCCGCGCTCTCTGGCGCTCGCCGTGCCGATGCCGGACTACCGGCATTTCGAGGACTGGGGCTGGCTGTTCCGCGCGCTGGATCAACCCGGCGCGGAGCTGGTCTTCGTGGATGAGCCGCTGTGCTTCGTGGAGATCGACGAGGGCCGCGCTTCGCTGCATTCGGTGGACGACTGGCGGCAGGCCTTCGAGTGGGCACGGACCCACCGTCCGCTGATGACCGGCAACGCCTACGCCGCCTTCCTGATGACCAAGGTCGTCGGCATGGCCCGCCGCGAGGGCGACTGGAACGCCGTCCGCCGCCTGCTGGCCGAGGCGACCCGGGCGGGCGACCCGAAGATGCGGCATTACCTGATGTTCTTCGGAACCTGCGTGGTGCCGCCGTCCTTCCACCGCCGGGTGCGCGCGGCGACCCATTCGGACGCCGCGACGGCGTGAGGCCCCCACCCTAACCCTCCCCCGCTAACGCAGGGGAGGGGACTGTTTCTCCCTCCCCTGCGAAGCGGGGGAGGGCCGGGGTGGGGGCAAGACTCTGGTTCCCCTCCCCTCACATCACTGCGGCCAGCAGCAGCGGCAGTGTCAGGAACGACAGCGCCGTGGAGCCCAGCACCATCCCGGCAACCTCCTGCGGCGCGTTGTTGTAGCGCAGCGCCCAGAGGTAGTTGAACACCGCCACCGGCATGGTGCTTTCCAGCAGCACGACGCCGCGCATCGTGCCCTCCAGGCCCAGCAGCTCCACCACCGCCAGCCCGGCGGCGAAGCCGAGCAGCAGGCGCAGCGCCGACATGGCCAAAGACCGCAGCATGCCCTGCATCCGCAAGCCCGCCAGCGCCACCCCCAGCGAGAACAGCATCAGCGGCACCGCGCAGTTGCCGAGCAGAGTCGTCGTGTTGGTCACCCATTGCGGCGGTTGGAAGCCAGTCATCAGGACCAGCACGGCCAGCGCCACCGCGTAGATCACCGGGGTGCGCAGCACCTGCTTGGCGTCCGTGCGCCCCGCCGCCAGGGCCGGGCCGATGGTGAACTGAAGGACGGCCAGCGTCGCGAAGAACAGCACCGCCAGCCCCATGCCGGTTTCCCCGAAGGCGAACAGGCAGACGGGAATGCCCATGTTGCCGCCGTTAGGGAAGCTGAGCGCCGGCAGATAGACGCGCAGAGGCAAACGGCTGGCGAGCAGGATCGGCGTCGCCATCAGCCCGGCCAGCGCCATGCTGCCGACCGAGGCCGCCGCCATGGTCAGCAGGTCGTCCCCTCCCAAGGTCAGACGGGCCAGCGAGGAGAAGACCAGGCAGGGGGTGGAGACGTTGATGGCGAAGGTGGTGATGAAGGCGCTGTCGTAGGGAAGCTTGGCGCGGCTCCAGCCGAAGCCGAGGGCGGCGATCAGGAACACCGGCACGACGACGGCAGCGATGCTGGACAGGGGGGCGAGCAGATCCATGGTCAGCGCGCAGCCTGCTTGCTTGCGGCGTGGAACCAGCCCAGCCCATCCTCCGCCCGGGCGCGGGGCCGGTACTCGCAGCCGATGAAGCCGCGGTAGCCGGTGTCGGCCAGAACCTCGAACAGGTAGGGATAGTTGACCTCGCCGCGGTCGGGCTCCTGGCGGTCGGGCACGCCGGCGATCTGCACATGGGCGGTGAGGTCGGCGTTGGCCCGGATGCGGGTGGCGAGGTCGCCCTCGCTGATCTGGCAATGGTAGAGATCGAGTTGGAGCTTCAGGTTCGGCGCCCCCACCGCCGTGATCACGCGACGGGCCAGCCCGGTGCTGTTCATCAGATAGCCCGGCATGTCGCGGTTGTTGATCGGCTCCACCAGCAGCGTCAACCCGGCCTCCGCACAGGCCGCCGCGGCATGGCGGAGGTTGTCCGTGTAGAGCGCCAGAGCTGCATCGTGCCCCTGCCCCTCCGGCGGGATGCCGGCCATGCAGTGCAGCAGCCGGTTGCCCAGCACCTTGGCGTAGGCGATGGCGGTCGCCACGCCCTCGCGGAACTCCACCTCGCGACCGGGCAGGCTGGCAATGCCGCGCTCCCCCGCCGCCCAGTCACCGGGCGGCAGGTTGAACAGCGCCTGGGTCAGCCCGTGGGCGTCCAGCGCCGCCTTGATCCGCTCCGCCGGAACGTCATAGGGGAACAGGAATTCCACCGCGTCGAAGCCGGCCGCCGCCGCGGCGCCGAACCGCTCCAGGAAGGGCCGCTCGGTGAACATCATGGACAGGTTGGCGGCGAACCTCATGGCGTCCGTCCCGTGGATCTCGTGGGCATGGTCCCCTCCCCTATCGTCTGGGCCGCCGTGGCGGCTGGTTGTTCCGACAATGCAGCAGGCGGACGGTCCGGACAATCGCCGGCCCATGCCGCACACGCTTGTCAGGTGACCGCCCATACCGGTTGCACGATATTGCGGGTGACACGCACAGTGCACGGCCCTTGCCGCAGCCGGACCCGACGGATGATGAAGCGACTCGCCACCACCGCCCTGACCCTCCTTCTGGCCGCTTTGGGAGGCGGGCTGTTCGCCATCGCGGGGTTGCCCGCGGCGTGGTTGATGGGGGCAATGACCGCGGTGGCCGGCGGGGCGCTCGGCGGGTTGAAACTGCGCCTGCCCTCTCCGCTCGGCACCGCCGCCTTCATCCTGCTGGGCATCTCCATGGGCGCCGGGGTGACGCCCGACACGCTGCACCAGATGGCCTCCTGGCCGCTCAGCATGGCGCTGCTCGCCGGTTCGGTGATGGCCTGCCTGTACGCCTGCTCGGCGTGGCTGGAGCGGGTGCACCGCTGGGACCCGGCGACCGCGCGCTACGCCGCCGTTCCCGGCGCGCTGGGCGCGGTGCTGGTGCTGGCGGCGGAGAGCCGGGCCGACCTGCCGCGGGTGGCGCTGGCGCAGAGCCTGCGGCTGTTCGTCCTGGTCGCCGCCATGCCTTGGCTTCTGGAACTGGTGTCGTCCACGCCGGGCCTGCCGCCCCGCCCTGCCCTATCCGACGCGGCGGACGCCCTGCCCGAACTGGCGTTGCTGATCGGGGCCAGCGCCCTGGCCGGGCTGCTGTTCCAGAAGCTGCGCGTGCCCGGCGGCGTGCTGCTCGGCGCCATGCTGGGAAGCGCGCTGCTGCACGGCAGCGGCCTTGTCGACCACCGCCTGCCGAACTGGCTGCTGAACGCGGGGTTCGTGGTGACGGGGGCGCTGATCGGGTCGCGCTTCGCCGGGGTCACGCTGGCCTCCCTGCGGGCGGCGCTACGCCCGTCGCTGGAAAGCGTGGCGCTGGCGCTCGTCCTGTCCTCAATCTTCGCTTGGGCGGGAGGCTGGCTGCTCGGGCTGCCCTTCGGCCAGCTCTGGCTTGCCTACGCGCCGGGCGGGGTCGAGGCGATGACCATCGTGGCCTTCGTGCTCGGCCTCGACACCGCCTTCGTCGGCACGCATCACGTCGTGCGCTTCGCCGGGCTGGGCTTTCTGGCCCGCTGGTGGCAACCCCGCCGCGGCTGAGCGGACGCCTTACAGCCCGTCGAAGAGAAGCTGCGCCGGCGGCTCGGCCTTGCGCTTTTTCTTCTTCTCCTTTGGCGCCTTCTCCGCCGCCGCCTTCTCCTCAGTCGGCTTTTCCTGGGCCGTCGAATCCTGGGCGTCCGGGTTCAGGGCCATCTCAACCCGTTCCAGAGGAGCCGGTTCGGGCGCGGGCGCTTGCGGGGTCGCCGCGACCGGCTCAGGGGCGTGCGTCGGTTCTTCCGCAGCCGGAGCTTCGACGGGCGTCGCGTCCTCCGCCGCGGCCTCCTGGACCGACTCCACGGCCGCGCCTTCGGCCGGCTTGTCCGCCTTTTTCTTCTTCGGGCGGGCCGGGCGCGGATCGATGCCCATCCCATCCTTGGCGCGGGCTTTGGCCTTGTCGCGGGCGACGGCCTCCGGCGCATTCGGGTCGTCGTTCAGCCACTTGCCGCGCTTGATGACCTCGTTCACGCGCCCCTGGTTGACGCTGAGCTGGAACGCAATCTCCTGCTGCGTCATGTCGGTGGTGCGGTGAAGCTCCAGAATCTGCGCGGCAAGTTCCGGGGTCATCTTCTTGCCGACGACGCGCCGCGCCGGGCGGATCGACCGCTGGGCCTTATCGCGTTCGCGCAGCTTGCCCAGGATCTCCAGGGCCTCCGTGTTGCCCGCCGTCTTCAAGGCTTCTTCGAATTCCTTGAGCGTCGCCACCCGTTCCTCCTGCCACCATCCACCCGCGGCGACACCATCGCATCGCCGGCCTACAAGACCGACTATACATGGAATCGCGCGGGCGGTTGAGAAGCCTCTTTCCCGGATATCCACGGAATGGCACGGGCGGGAGGAGGAGGCGATGCGACGCTATTAGACGTCTAATCACCAGTCGCCGTCATTCGCCGGGATACTGTTTCTCCTTCAGAAAGCGCGCGAGGTGGGCGGCGTTGCGCGCGGCCATGGCGCAGGTGGAGGCCACCTTATCCGGCACCCCGTCCAAATCTTGAAAGTCGGTCTTCTGCATCGCTTCCCCCACCCAGTAGCAAACGGCGTTGGCGGCGAGCGTGAAGCCGACGTCGTTCAAGGCCTGGAACAGCTCCGCCGAGACATGGTGGGCGCCGTCCTCGTTGCCGACGACGGCGACGAGCGCGACCTTGCCGTAGGACACCATGCGGCCCTGCTCGTCCGTCTCGCCCAGAAAGGCGTCCATGCGCTCCAGCACCCGTTTGCACACGCTGGACGGCTGGCCCATCCAGATCGGCGTGCCAAGGATGAGGATGTCCGCCCCCAGCACTTGGCGGCGCAGGTCCGGCCAAGCGTCACCCGGCCCCTCGTCCGAGGTGACGCCGGGCTTCACGTCATGATCGGCGACGCGGACCGGCGCCCCCACCGCAACCCCCTGGGCCGCCAGATCCTTCTGGAGCAGGCCGATCATTGCGTCGGTTGAGGAGGGCTTTCCCGACGGCTTCAGGGTGCAGTTCAGCGCGAAGGCTTTGATCGGCATGCTGTGCTCCCGGTTCGTTCCACATCGGCGGTGATCGGAGGCAACATCCCGCCCTTCGAAACGTTGCGGCCCTCATAACACCGCCACCGAATTGCCCCGGCACAGCCCATCCGCCATCGGATAGGATGCGGCGGATAGAACCACAACGGAGGAACAGACATGCCGACCATGACCGTCCGACCCCTGTGCCTTGCCGCGGCGCTGGCCGGGTCCCTGGCGCTGGCCGGATGCGCCGGAAACTCGACGGGGCTCGGGCTGAACCTCGTCTCGCAGGAACAGCTTGTCGAACTCGGCCAGCAGGACTGGCAGCGCCTGATCCAGTCGACCCCGGCCACCGCCAACGCCAGCTACCAGCGCCGCGCCGAGCAGATCTCGGCCCGCCTGCTGCGCGCCGCCTCGCTCGACCCTGCGGGTTGGGAAGTCCGCGTGTTCCAGGGCAAGGAAGCCAACGCCTTCGCCCTGCCCGGCCAGAAGATCGGCGTCTATGAGGGGCTGTTCCAATACGCCAAGACCGACGCACAGCTCGCCGCGGTCATCGGTCACGAGATCGCCCACAATCTGGAAGGCCACGCCGCCGAGCGGGTGAGCACCCAGATGGCCACCGACGCCGGCACCAGCATCCTGGGGGCCGTGGCCGGGGCGAGCGGGGTCGGCGGCAGCGAGATGATCGCCGCAGCGCTGGGCACCGGCGCGCAGTACGGCCTGCTGCTGCCCTATTCCCGCAACCAGGAGCTGGCGGCCGACCGCGCCGGCCTGCTGATGATGGCCCGCGCCGGCTACGACCCGCAGGCGGCCATTGAGCTGTGGCAGAACATGAAGCAGGCCGGGGCCGAGCAGCCCACCTTCATGTCCACCCACCCCGGCACGGCGGACCGCATCGCCGCGCTGCAAAAGCTGATGCCCGAGGCGAAGGCGGCCTACAAGCCGAGCTGAGCGGACCGGCGGGGGCGCGCATCGTGCCTCCGCCGAACGCTTTTCCCGCGAGAAAATTTTCTCGCCGAATGTTGACTCCCCTTCCCTGCCCCGGAGTCAACATTCCGGCTTGACCGGACTCCGGCGCCGCGCAAAAGTGGCCTCGGGGCAAGGCAGGGGAATGAACCATGCGCGGCGAGGACATCAAGGCGTTCCGGGAAGGCCGGACGCTGAACCAGCCGGATTTCGCGGCTTGGCTGAACGAAAAACTCGGTCGGAAATACGACAAGGCGAAGATCTCGCGCTGGGAAAACGGCAGCGAGAAGATCCCCGCCCCAGTCATTTCCCTGCTGTTGCAGGAGAAGATCGGAACGGTGACGCAGCATGGCCCGGCGCTGATCTGTGCGGCAGCCAACCGCAAGGGCGGTGTGGGCAAGACCGCCTTCACCGTCAACACCGCCACCCTGCTCGCCCGGCATTTCAAGGTCCTGCTGATCGACGCGGACCCGCAGGCCAACGCCACCATTCATCTCGGCATCAACTCCATCGAGCGCGAGCGCGAGGAGAAAACCCTCTATTACGCGCTGAAGGCGTCCGTGGAGGCGCTGAAATCGCGTGGGAAAGGTTTCGACCTCGGCGACTACATCGTCACCACCGACAGCGGGCTGGACGTGATCCCCAGCGGCATGCGGCTGGGCGACGCGGAGGCGGAGCTGCAAAGCCAGTCCTCGGGAGACTGCGCGCTCCGTGAATGCCTGGATGGCGGGGCGCGGCAGAGCTACGATTTCATCTTCGTCGACACCCCGCCGCATTTCGGCATGCTGGCGCGCAACGCGCTGACCGCCGCCAACACCGTCGCCATTCCCTGCCAAACCGAGATGCTGAGCGTCGCCGGCGTGGAGTTCCTGCTGGAGAACCTGGACATGATCCGCCGCCGGGCCAACCCGGGGGTCAGCGTTCTCGGCATCCTGCCGACTATGTTCAACGCGCGGCTGACCCAGGACCAGGCGTCGCTCGACGACATCCGCAACCTGTTCGGCGCGAAGCTGCGCGTCTTCGGCCCGATCCCGCGGGCGACCGTCTACGCCCAGGCGGTGGCCGCCGGGCGCGCCGCGCTGGAGGCGGTGCCGGACGCGCCGGGCTATGAGGTCTATCAGGCCGTCGCCGACGCGCTGATCCAGGAACGTGCCCGCATGCCGGAGGTGATGGCCCATGTCGCGTAAATTGGCCCGGACGAACACCGGCGTTCTGACCACCGCGGCGGCGGAGCGCCAAGCCCGCGAGGACGGGCAGGGCTTCAACCGCCGCGGCCCGGTCGTCGTGGAGATCGACGTCGGCCGCATCGTCACCAACCCCGACCAGCCGCGCCGCCATTTCGACGAGGCGGACATGGAGGCGCTGAAGTCCTCCATCGCGCAGCACGGGCTGGCCCAGCCGGTCGGCGTGCAGCAGTTGGGCGACGGCCGCTTCCAGCTCGTCTTCGGGGAGCGGCGCTTCCGCGCCGTTCGTTCACTCGGCCATCCGACCATCTACGCCGTCACCGTCACCGGGGCGTCGGACGAGCTGGCGCTGATCGAGAACGTCGTCCGCGCCGACCTGTCGCCCTTCGAGGAGGGCGACGCCTACGCCCGGCTGATGGAGCGCCACGGCTACCGGCAGGAGGATGTCGGGCGGATCGTCGGCAAGGACCGGGTGGACATTTCCCGCGCGCTCCTCATCAGCCGCCTGCCGCAGCGCATCCGCGACGAGTATCCGCTGCACCGCCCGGCGCGCTACCGGCTGGTGGAGATCGCCCGGCTGAAAGGGGAGGGCGAACAGCTGCGCGGCTGGGACGCGCTGGTCAATGAGATGACCCGGCGCTCCGCCGACGAGGAGGCTCCGGCGCCCGCGGCGGCAAAGCCCCGCAGCAACGCAGTTACCACCGGCAGCGCCCTGCCGAAGCCGCTGGCCAAGGCGGTGTTCGGAGCGCGCCAGACCGTCGCCGCCGTCCGTGAACAGGGCTTGACCCTGGCCGACATCGACCGCGAGACGCTCCGCGCCATCCGCGACGACATCGACGCGATCCTCAACGCCGGGAAGGGCAGGGGAGGGGAGTAAAAAATGACGGCCCCGCGAGAAAATTTTCTCGCGGGGCCGTGGCTGCCGTTGCGGTTCAGCGGCTTGCCGGTGCCACCAGCACGGCCGGGCTCCGGGCGCTTTCCAACGATTGCAAAAGATTCGTGCGGGCCATCACCAGCAGCAGGTCCGTCTGGGTCACCACGCCCAGCAGCCCGCCACTCCCATCCACGATGGCGACCTCGTGCGTGCCGCCATCCGACAGCGGACCGAGCAGGCGGAAGGCCGGGGTTTCCGGGCCGGCGGTCACCGGAGGGGCCATCACCGCGGCCACCGTCGCGGCGTTCCCGACCAGATGCTGGTGCCCGACCAGACCAACCACCACGTTGCGCCGGTCCACCACCGGCAGGGTGCGGAAGGCATGCTCGATCAGGCGGGCACGGGCCACCTCCGGATGGGCCTCCGCGCTGACCGTCACCACGTCGCGGGACATGATGTCGCCGCAGGTGATCCCGCCGTGCATCCGCTCCATGGCGTGAAGCTCCGCCTTCTCCAGCAGGGCGCTCAGGTCGTCGCGGTTGACGTCCAGCGCTTCCCCCAGCTCGCGGATCGCCTCATCGAGGTCGTCGGCGGTCAGGCCGCCGCGCGTCCGGGCGGGCGGATCGGCGGTGCCGTGGCTGTTGGCCGGCTTGGGCGGCGCCCGGTGCGGGTAGGAATGGCCGGAGAAGCGATGGAACGTCCAGCCCGCCAGCACCAGCAGGATGGAGTTGACGGCCACCGGATAGAACACGAACTGCATCCCCGACGCCGCGATCGCCGGGCCGCCGATCACCGCGGTCAGCGCGGCGGCGCCGCCCGGCGGGTGCAGGCAGCGCGTCATCGACATGGTCGCGATCGCCAGCGCCACCGCCACGCCGCCGGCCAGCATCGGGTCGGGGATCAGCGCCGCCACCATCACCCCGACCAGCGCCGACAGGGTGTTGCCGCCGATGATCGACCAGGGCTGGGCCAGCGGGCTGGCCGGCACCGCGAACAGCAGGACCGCCGACGCTCCCATCGGCGCCACCAGGGCCGGCGCGCTGGTGAGGTGGGTCAGCAGGTTGTGGCAGAGCAGGCCCGTCGCGGCGAGGCCGAGCATGGCCCCGCAGCAGGCGATCAGCCGGTCCTTCAGGTTCGCACCGGGCAGGATGGGTCTGAACAAGGCAAGGCGGCGGCGGTTTTCACGCTTCTTCAGCAGAATGATTTTCCAGCGGCGCAGCAGGAGCCGTATCTCACGGTGCATTCGGCCCGGTCCCTCCCAAGGTTTCGGCGTGCGGCGGCAGGATAGAACCTCAAGCTAAGTTGAGGTCAAACGGAAACTGCCGGACCGCGTCACCGTTTCCGCACGGTGCCGCCGCCATCGGACCGAAGATCGGGAGCGGGCGCCTTGACCGGGGGCAAGGAGACGATCCCGTCCAGGGCCTCCTTCAGCCCCAACACGCGCTCGACCGAGGCTTTCCATTGGGCGACGGTCGCCAGATTGTCGATGGGCCAGGACAGCGCGGCGACGGCCTGCTGGAAAGCCTGCGCGGTCTGCATCATCACCCCCAGCGTGATGGCTCCCGCGGCGTAGCGGGGCGCCACCACCAGAATGGGAAAGACCGCGGACAGCACCGAATAGGACGCGCCGAAGGCCATCACGCGGACCAGCGCGCCGGTCTGCCCGTCCCAGCCGCGGCGCACCCCGCCGAACAGCAAGGCCATGCGGCCGCGCTCCACGGCCTCGCCGCGCTGCCGGGCGATGACCGAAGCGTTCTCGCGAACCCGCGCCAGCCCGAAACGGAAATCGGCCTCCAACCCCTGCCTGCGCTCCGCCGCGCGGACCAGCGGCCGGGCGACGGCGAAGGCGGCGGCGGTCCCCGCCGCGGAAAAGGCAAGGGCGAGGAGAAGCAGATGGCCGGGCACCGCAAGGCTGACATTGCCGAACGCGACAGGCACCACCCCGGAAAGCTGCCACAGGATGCCGGCGAAACTCACCAGCAACAGCAGGCAGTAGGTCAGCGAATGCCCCAGATCGATGGCGAGTTCGGTGACGATGCGGACGTCCTCGGCGATGCGCCCGTCCGGATTGTCGTGGTCCCCTGGACGAGAGGGGAGGGCCAGTTCCCGCCCGTCCGACACCCACGCGCCGACCAGCCGCCGGGTCAGCCACGCCCGCCAGCCGAACTGGAGGCGCCGCTTCACCCACAGATGCGCCACGGTGACGGCGATGTTGTACAGCAGGATGCCGCCGGCCGCCGCGGCCAGAACGGGCAGGCGGTCCATCGCCCGCTGCTCCAGCGCGTCGAACAGGCGCTGGCTCCACAGGTTCATCATCACCGGGACGGACACCTGCGCCACCGTCAGAGCCAGCAGGGCCGCCGCCAGCAGCCGCACCGACCAGCGGTCCCGTCCCGACCAGTAGCCCCCGGCCAGCCCGGCGAAGCGCCGAGCGAAACCGGAGGCCGTCTTTGGGGAAATCCTTTTCGCCATGGCCGCCCATCCCGGCCGCCCAACCGAGACGCCCGACATTCAGGCGCCCCGATTCAGTCTACCACCCATCTGGCGAATTGAGCCCGGAACAAGCAGCGATCCCTCATCCCGCCGGATCAGGCGGCCCGGACGGTGGCGATGAAGCTGCGGACCTCGCTGCGCAGGCGCTCGGCCTCGGCGGCCAACTCCTCCGACGTGCCATGGACATGGCTGGCGGCGCTGCCGGTCTCCGACACCGCCGTGCTGACGCCGGCAATGTTGCGCGACACCTCCTCCGTCCCCTGGGCGGCCTGGGACACGCTGCTGGCGATCTCGCGGGTGGCGGCGGCCTGCTCCTCGATGGCCGCGGCGATGGTGGTGGCGATCTCACTCATCCGGCCGATGGTCTGACCGATGCTGCCGATGGCCTTCTGCGCGCCGCCGGTGGTCTGCTGGATCTCCTGCACCTTCGACTGGATCTCGTCGGTCGCCTTGGCGGTCTGGTTGGCCAGCGCCTTCACCTCGCCCGCCACCACGGCAAAGCCCTTGCCGGCCTCGCCGGCACGGGCGGCCTCAATGGTGGCGTTCAGGGCCAGCAGGTTGGTCTGGGCGGCGATGCCGCTGATGATCTCCACCACCTGTCCGATCTGCTCGGCGGCGGTGACCAGGGCGCGCATGGTGCGGTCGGCTCCTTCCGCGTCGGTCACCGCTTGACCGGCGATGCGGGTGGAGATTTCCACCTGCTGGCCGATTTCGGCGATCGACGCCGACAGCTCCTCCGTCGCGCTGGCGACGGTCTGCACGTTGGCCGACGCCTCCTCGGAGGCGGAGGCGACCAGGAGCGAGCGCTCGCTGGCGTCCGCCGCGGTGCCGGACAGGGTGCTGGCGGCGTTGTGCATGCCGCCCGCGGCGCTCGCCACCGCCTCGACGATGCCCTGGACCGTCGTCTCGAAGGTGTCGGCCATGCGGATCATGGTGGCGCGACGCTGCTCCGCGGCCTGGCGTTCGGCCTCCTCCTGCGCCTTGCGCATGCGCTCCATCTCCTCGGCGTTCGCCTTGAAGACCTGGAGCGCACGGGCCAGCGCCCCGATCTCGTCCTTTCGCCACCCCTCGTCCACCTGCACCGTACGGTCGCCCTCGGCCAGCCGACCCATCGCCCCGGTGATGGCGCCGAGCGGGCGGGTGATCGCCCGCGAGATCATCCAGGCCAGCAGCAGGCCCAGCGCCACGGCGGCGGCCGTCACCGCGGCGCCCTGCCGCTCGGCGGCGGTCACCGCGGCGGCGGCGCTGACCTCCAGCCCCTTCAGGACCTCGGTGGAGTGCTGGCGGATCGACCCGATCCTCCCGTTGATCTGGGCCCCGGCGCGGGTCAGCGTGTCGGCGTTGACGCGCGTCATCTCCTCGGCGATGGCGGCGATGCGCTCGATGCCCGCGGTGTAGCGCGGCAGCTTGGCGAGCAGCTCCGTGCGCTTGGCGGCACCCGGGGAGTCGGCCCAGCCCTTGGCTTCGGCCTCGACGTCGCCGGCCACCGCCGCCAGATCCTGGCGGATGCGGACCAGATCCTCGGGCTTCGTCTCGGTCACGAAGCGGGCGACCAGCACGCGCACCAGCAGATACTTCTCGCTGACGCCCGCGGCCTGAACGGTGCGGTCCAGATTGCCGGTCTGCCGTTCGGCGGTGACCAGATCGCTCAGCGTCCGGCGGATGTCGGCGCCCAGCGTGTTCACGACCTCGGCGACGATGCCGTCGCGTTCGGTGCGCAGGGCGACCAGACGGTCGAAGCCGGTCAGGAAATCCCGCTCCAGCCCGCGGATCTCCTCCACCGCCTGACGGTCGGCGCCGTCGCGGATGCCGGGGGCCGCCTTGTCCAGTTGCCGGCGGAAGTCCCCGGCTGTCGCGCGGAATCGGTTGGCAGCACCGTCCGTGCCGACGACGAGAAATTCCGCCGCCGCCCCCAGCGCGTCGGACAACGCGGTGTCCGCCACCCCCAGCGTCACCGTGACGTCGGACTGCGCCGCGTAGCTGCGCAGCGCTTCGTCGTTGGATCGAAGACCGCTCCAGGACACCGCGCCCAACGTGACCAGCAGGGCCAGCGTGACCCCGAAGCCGGTGTAGACCTTGGTGGCGGTGCGCAAGTTGGCGAAAGCACGAAGGGAGGTGGTCATGATGGGATGTCCTGCCTGGGGTATTTTTTGTTCGGCGTCGGTTGCCCGCACCGGATCAAATCATTCTCAAATTCCGTACCAACTCCCAATCCCCGCGCAATTGCTGTTCCACCCAGCAAAATTCCCGAGCGGGGAACGCGGTTGTCCCTTCCCAACCGTTGCAAATTGCCAACGCGCTCCCATCCGCGTCGCAAATCGCCACGCCGGCGCCGGCCGGTTGCGAATGGGAACGCCGCAGCCATCCCGATGTTGAGGGCCGATGTTGAGGGAAGCGCCATAAGAGCGCAGACTCGAATCCCGCGCACGCACGGAACAACGAGAGGTCGATCATGCCGGACCGCAAGCATTTCGCTCCGCCCGGACCCATCGGATTCGGTGGCGCTCCGCTCGGCAACATGTTCGAGGAGGTGCCGGACGATGTGGCGGAGGCCACGCTGGCCGCCGCCTGGGACGCCGGCATCCGCTATTTCGACACGGCGCCGGAATACGGCCCCGGCATATCGGAGCACCGGTTCGGCCATGTCCTGCGCAACCGTCCGCGCGACGAGTTCGTCCTGTCCACCAAGGTCGGGCGCCTGCTGCGCGCCGACGCCAGCAAGGGTGGCCAGCACGGGCCCTTCGTGAAGGGGCTGCCCTTCCGGGTGGACTACGACTACACCGCCGACGGGGTCCGCCGCTCCATCGAGGACAGTTTGCAGCGGCTGGGCATGGCGCGCATCGACATCGCCTACATCCACGACTGCGCGGAGGACGCCCACGGCGACCGCTGGCTGGAGGTGTTCGACACGGCCATGAAAGGCGCCGCCGTGGCGCTGACCCAGCTTCGCGAGGAGGGCGTCATCCGCGGCTGGGGCCTGGGCGTCAATCGGGTGGAGCCCTGCGTGATGGCGCTGGAGCGCGCCGACCCCGACGTCTTCCTGCTGGCCGGGCGCTACAGCCTGCTGAACCAGCCGGCGCTGGACACGCTGTTCCCGCGCTGCCAGGAACGCGGCGTCCATGTGGTGGTCGGCGGTCCCTACAACTCCGGCCTGATCGCCGGGGGCAAGAATTTCGAGTACCAGGAGGCTCCGCCGGACAAGGTGGCGGCGCGCGACCGTCTGGCCGAGATCGCCAACCGGCACGGCGTGGACCTGCGGGCGGCGGCGCTGCAGTTCTGCGCGGCGCACCCGGTCGTCGCCTCGGTCATTCCGGGCACCAAGAACCCGCCGCGCGTGCAGGAGAATGTCGCGCTGATGAAGCAGCCGATCCCGGCGGACTTCTGGCGGGAGCTGAAGCAGGCGGGCGTCCTGCCGGAGCAGGCGCCAACACCAGCCTGAGACTCCGGCCTAATCGTCCATGCGGACGGCGGCGGCGATCCAGTGGCGGAAGCTCTGCATCGCCGCCGTCTCGGGACGGGAGTGCAGGCGGGTCAGCCAGTAGCGGCCCGCCGGCACCTCGATGGCGAAGGGGCGGACCAGCCGGTCGGTGACGAGGTCGTGCCCAAACAGCCGCGCCGGCAGCAGCGCCATCCCGGCGCCCATCGCGGCGGCGGCGGCGAGGGTGGGCGAGGAGTCGAAGACCGGACCGCGGATGGCAGGGCAGGGCACCCCGGCCAGCGCGAACCAACGCTGCCACTCCTCGATCCGGTAGGAGCGCAGCAGCACCTCCCGCGCGAGGTCCGCCGGGGCGGACAACCGTTGCGCCAGCGCCGGAGCGCAGAGCGGGGTCAGCGGGGCGTCGAGCAGCGGCACCGCCTCCACGCCGTGCCAGGAGCCGTCGCCGAAGCGGATGGCGAAGTCCAGCCCCTCGCCGGCCAGATCGACCCGGTTGTTGTTGGTCAGGATGCGCAGGTCGACCGCCGGGTTCGCGGCGGTGAAGGCCGGCAGGCGCGGCAGCAGCCAGCCGGTGGCGAAGGTCCCCACCACCCCGACCGTCAGCACCTCGTGGTAGCGCCCGTCGGCAAAGCGGTCGAGCGTCGCGCCGATCCGCTCGAAGGCGTCCATCAGCACCGGCACCAGCGCCGCCCCCTCGTCGGTCAGGGCAAGGCCGCGTGGCAGGCGGCGGAACAGGGTAACGCCCAGCCGCGCCTCCAGCGTGCGGATCTGCTGGCTGACCGCCGCCTGGCTGACGCACAGCTCCAGCCCGGCGCGGGTGAAGCTGAGATGGCGGGCCGACGCCTCGAAGGCGCGCAGCGCGTTGAGCGGAAGCTGGGGGCGGGCCATGGACAGCTATTAGTTTTTCTTGTGGCTTGTGAAAACTATCATCGTTTGTTCGAGCGCCGGGAGCTTTTTATCGTCCGTCCATCGACACGGCATGAGACGAGGACACGATGATCGGACGGCGGGCTTTCCTGGCCGCGGCGGGCGGCATGACGATGCTGGCGGCGACCGGCGTGAAGGCGGAGAAACCCAGAAAATTCGGGGATAAGCGGCTGGCGGACGCGATCGCCGCGCTGGAAAAGCGCAGCGGCGGGCGGCTGGGCGTGGCGGTGCTCGACACCGGCACCGGCCAGCGCTTCGGGCATCGCGCCGACGAGCGCTTCCCGATGTGCAGCACCTTCAAATTTCTTTTGGCTGGCGCCGTCCTCAAGCGGGTGGACGAGGGGCTGGAGCGGCTGGACCGGCGCATCCGGGTAACCAAGGCGGACATGGTTCCCTACGCCCCCTTCGCCGAAACCCGCCTCGACGGCCAGCCCCCGACGGTGGCCGAACTGTGCGAGGCAACGATGACGCTCAGCGACAACGTGGCGGCGAACCTGCTGCTGCCGGCGGTGGGCGACCCCGCCGGGCTGACCGCTTTCCTGCGCACGCTGGACGACCGGAAGACCCGGTTGGATCGCAACGAGCCGTCGCTGAACAGCGCCATTCCCGGTGATCCGCGCGACACCACCACGCCTGCGGCGATGGTCCACAGCATGGAGCGGCTGATGCTGGGCGACGCGCTGACCCCGGCGTCGCGCGAGCGGCTCATCGCCTGGATGGTCGCCAACCGGACCGGCGACAAGCGGCTGCGCGCCGGCCTGCCGAAGGGCTGGCGCGTCGGCGACAAGACCGGCACGGGCGTGCGAGGGACGGCCAACGACATCGGCATCGTCTGGCCGGAGGGGAGGGCGCCGCTGCTGATCGCCAGCTACCTGACCGAGACGCCCGACGCCTTCAAGGAGCGGGACGCCACCCACGCCGGCATGGCCCGCGCCGTCGCCGACGCGCTCAAGGGCTGATCGCATTTGAAATCCCCTCTCCCCTCCGCTCACGCGCAAACGAAGTTTGCGCTGACGCGACAGGCGGACCTCTGGTCCGCCGAAAGCGGGGAGAGGGTTAGCAGGTCGCGGAAAAACGAACATATTCTGGCTTTTTGCCTCCACTGAGGCTTGAAAATGGCGTCTCTGACGCCCGTTTTTGTGAGAATGGAGCGCCT